>JBOGUE010000700.1:0-13182 GCA_050695955.1 Thermomicrobiales bacterium
GAGATACGGTGGACAATGCGAGCAAGCATGCCGTATCCCGGATTC
Source organism: Thermomicrobiales bacterium (assembly GCA_050695955.1). GTDB lineage: Bacteria > Chloroflexota > Chloroflexia > Thermomicrobiales > UBA6265 > JBOGUF01. The sequence continues at coordinate 46 of JBOGUE010000700.1, forward strand.
GAATAGCGCAGCTCCGTGCCTGGTTCCTCAAGGAGCGGCAAGCGGCACATGGCATCGATCATGTCATCCAGGGTCGGTTTGGCGGACATGGGGATCTGTTGAGCGGTGAGGTCCTCGGGAAGTCCGGACGTGTGGCATAACAAATGGCGGACGGTGACCTCAGTGCGAAACTGACCGTATTCACCGGCATCGTCCGCGTCGAGGAACTCCGGCAGGAAGCGGCCGGCCGGTTCATCCAAACCAAGGAGACCGTCGTCGACCAGGCAAAGGAGAACGGCGGCGGCCACCGGTTTGGTAACAGAGGCAAGCGCAAAGATCGTCGACTCATCAACGGGCACTCCCGGCTGGCCCTCGCCCGCGTATCGCTCGGCGACGAGCTCGCCCTGGCGCCACACCGCCGCGCCGGCGCCGGCGACCCCATCTGGACCGATCCAATCGTCGATCTGGCGAAGGGCGCTCTCGATGGAGGCTGCCGGCCCCGGCTTCGAGGGCAAGGTCATACCGGCTGGCCGATCTCAGGCCCGATTGCCGCTACCACTCGGTCATGCGTGGCCGGATCGACTGTCAAGACGAGCCCGCCAGTATTCCTCGGATTTGGTTTGTTGTAGCGCAGCACCTGGCCGGACAAATCAGTCACTCGGCCGCCTGCCTCGTGAATCACCAAATCGCTGACGGCGACATCCCATTCCCATCCCATCGTTTCGGTGCCTGTAGCGCCGAATCCAATCAGTGCGTCGTATTGATTGCCTGGCGGGACGAAACCGCGAGTGTAAATGCCGAGTTCGGAGATGTGCGGGGGCGCCGCACCGAGCCGTTCAGCAACCCGTGACAGGACCGGCATGGACGCCGGAGCGCCAAGCCAATACGACGTGACGAGGCGCGGCGGCGACGCGGCCGGTGTCAAGCGTAAGGGAAGGCGCTCACTATCGCGTTGAACGAAGGCGCCGCCACCGTCGGTCGCCGCCAGGAGCAGTCCCGTGGTCGGCTGAAAGGACACGCCGACAACCGGTCGGCCGGCCACCACAAGGGCGATCAGGATATCGAACTCGCCCGTGCGATTGACGAACTGCTTGGTGCCGTCAATCGGGTCGACGAGCCAGCAGCGCGTGGCATCAAGCCGCGGCTGGTTGTCCACTCCTTCCTCGGTGAGGATCGCATCGCCCGGGTATGAGGAACGCAGCGCCCCGCGAATGATGCGGTCGGCGGCAAGATCAGCGTCGGTAACCGGAGAGCCGTCTCCCTTGACGTACGTGGCCGCGGTTGATCGTTCGTAAAGATCGCGGACCACCGCGCCAGCTCGCTTCGCCGCGTCTATGGCACAATCAAGCTCGTCCGCGTATGCTGAATCTTCGGTGATCACCCCACATCTACTCCTTCCAACGGAAATGCTCGCGGATTGCGACTATACAGCAGCGTCGACGGGATGCTGTACGCGGTAGAATCTTGGCTGAGGTTTCGTCAGGCCGCGCAAGAGGTTACAATCGTCGCGGTTCGCTGAAGGCGGTCCACCAAAGGCGGTGGCAAGCGATGTGCGGAAGTCCCGCGCTAGGGCGAGCGCTCCCGGCTTGCGCCGGTTGGCAACGTGAGGATCACACGCGCTCGATGCCGCGCGTGCCGAGCCAAAACAGCAGAAAGGTAATCGCCGCCACAGGGCAGGGATGCGAAAACTGACCGCGCGTTACCCTTGGCGAAAGCGTCGTGGTTCGGTATTGTGATGTAGTTCACGTTGCTCGGCGTTGTGGGGCGCCACTTGGGCGCGCGTCCGGAGCACCAGTTTTAGGAACGGAGGGGGGAAACCGTGTCGGACCCAACCAGTATCGGGTTCCAAACGGGGCGGCGATGGATGATGTTCGTCGCTATGCTCGCAATCGGCGCGATGCTCCTTGCGGCATGTGGCGGCGATGACGATGAGGACGACGAGGAGCCAACGGCTCCGCCGGCAACCGAAGCGCCGGCCGATGAGTCGCCGACACCGGCGGCCGACGAAGGAACGCCGGCGGCATCGCCAATGGCTTCGCCTGTCGCTTCACCGGGTGCATCCCCGGTTGCGTCGCCGGCCGCGTCGCCCGTGGCGCCGGTGGTGACGGATGAGGCGACACCGGTCTCTTCCCCGGCAGTGTCCACTGCCGCGTCCCCCGCTGCATCGCCGGCGGCCTCGCCAGTGGGGGGGTCAGCGGTCACCGTAGAATTGGTGGACATCGCTTTCAATCCGGCAGCATTCTCGATCCCCGCAAATACGGACGTCGAGGTGACGCTGACCAACACCGGTGCGGCGATCCACGACTTTATCATTGAGGAGCTGGGCATCAACGAAGTCGTGGATCCGGGTGCAAGCACGACAATCACGATCAATGCCGAAGCCGGTGAGTTCGAATACGTCTGCACCCAGCCCGGTCACCTCGAGGCCGGCATGGTGGGGACGATGACGGTCGAGTAATTCACGACGTTGGTGAGCGGCGCTGACGCCGCAAGTCCAAAACCGATCGTAGAAACAGACCTGAGATGGGGCCGGCGCGCCATGGGCGATCGCCGGCCTCGTTGTGTCAACGAGGAGTGTCCGTGGGAATGCTGCTGGGCCGTGCCGCCCGTCTGATGGTCGTCGCGGTTTGTTGTCTGTTCGTATTTGCCGCGTGTGGAGGCGATGACAACGAGGAGAACCCAACAGCGACCGCCGAGCCGGAACAGACGGCGTCATCGACGATCGATGAGCCCGTGAGCGCCTCTCCTCCAGTGCAGACTGCTTCGCCGGCCGCGGCTCGTCCGGGGGTTGCCGCGCCAATTGCCTCCCCGGCTGCAGGTGGTGAAGGCACTCCACGGGGCAGCGCGGTCGGCGCGACAGTGGTCTTGACTGACTTTCGTGTCAGCCTTTTTCAAACCTTGTTCACGGTTGGGCAGCCGTACACATTCGCCGTTGAAAACAACGGTAACGTGGCGCATGCAATCGTCATCGAGTTGAAGGGCGCTCAGAACGAGCCGCTCGAGTCAGGCGGGCGCCGAGCCGAAATACTTGAGGTGCCGGCGGGCGGCAGGGCAACATTGACCTGGACGTTCGATGAGCCGGGTTACTACCAGCTCGCATGTCACCGTGACGGACACTACGAACGCGGTATGGTGCAAAACACGATCGTGGTGACGGAATAGCGTCCACCGTTCACCGCGACCTCGATATGCGGTCGCTAGATGCCGGCGCCTTCTCTTGGATCGCTACGAAGTTCCCGAACGTACTCGCGGAAATCGACTGGCCCGTCGCGGTACGCCGATGCCAGTTCGTTCTCACCGTAGTCCGGTCCAAAGGCGAATCGTTTCCCATCCTCACCGAAGGCGGCGATCCACCACGCCGCCTCCGCGCCATGTGCGGCGACCTCCTCATCCAATTCGACGCCGTTTGCCAGTTCCTCACATTCAACCTGGTCGTCGCACGATTCGCCGTTGATTGCCCGCTCGATGTGAGTTGCTTCGTGGACAAGCATGGCCGCCAGAACGTCAGCTTGCCGCGATCTGATGTAATCGTCGTCGAGCGTGATAGTGCCCTGGATCCATGCACCCGACGCGGTGCGCCATGAAGTGGCGAACCCTCCGTTGTATGGGATGTCCTTTACGGCAACGCACACACCGTTGGCGGCGAGCATCTCATACAGATCGAGCCCGTTGGCCGTTCCTCGCATCAGGGCGAATGCCCGGATCAGGGCCGGCACATGCCGTTCCTCGACGCCGGTGCAGATGGGATGCGGACCGGACGTGGCCGGAACGGCGGCAAAGCGCGGCGACTCGTTGATCTCGTCGAGCAGAATGCGGCCAGTTGCTTCGATTCGGGCAGTCGAAGGAGACGCGAACAACTCGACCACGCCCGGATTTCTGAGGGCAAAGAACGTGGACAGGGCGATGATGGCAACCGCCATGAAGAGGCATAGGGCGAGCGCCGCCTGCAGAGCACCTCGCTCATTTGGTTGGGCTGATGAGGGTGGCCGATTCGTGGCCGACTCGTCATGTCGCACGCGGGGAGGCAAGGGGTGCTGGTTAATCTGTTCCTCGGCGGCAACATGATTCATACTCGGATAATAGACGACCGGCGCGTTGTCCAGCCGGGCATCGTGCGTGCGCGTCTTTCAACAAATTCGCAAGGCATCGATAATGGCGGGTAAAGAGGACGGTGCGTCGTCCAGTACGTTGCTGGCCTGAGTTAGTGGTGAGAGAGTGGATGCGGGAGCAAATGTGGGACTTCGGGCTTGATCGTGGGCAGGCATTCGAGCCGGACGAAGACGAGGATGTGTCGTGCGATCGGTCGATGCCGCACGTCATGACCGCACTTGGCCCGGTTGAGCCCGATGATCTCGGCGTCACCCTGCATCACGAACATGTCATTGCGCGACCGTCTGGTGACGATCATGACCTCGTCCTTGATGATCCGCATCGCGTGCTCAGCGACCTAGAGGAGTACTACCTCGCCGGCGGGCGAACGATCGTCGACATGTCGACAGCCGATTGTGGACGCGACGCGTCGGCGGTCGCGTGGCTCGCGGCGCGGTCGCCGATCAACGTCGTCGTCGCGACCGGGCACCACAACGACCTGTCCGCCGCGCCATTTCTCCGAGAGCGTACGGCCGAGAAGATCGCTGCCGGTGCCGTGGCCGAGATCAGAACTGGCATTGGCAATACCGGCGTCTGTGCTGGCGTGATCACCGCTGGAACGAGTTTCGACCAGATCACGGCGGTTGAGGAACGCGTGCTGCGCGCGGCGGCGTGGGCACAACTCGAGACTGGGGCGCCAATATCGACCTTCACCGCGGCGGGCAGGATGGCACTTGAGCAGTTGGCCATTCTGCGAGAAGAAGGAGCCGAAGCGTCGCACGTCATCGTGGGTCAGTTCGACCGTGACTTGGACAGGCCATATCTCGTACGTGTGCTGGAAACGGGCGCGTTCGTCTCATTCGATCAGATCGGGTCGACTCACTTGGGACGAGACGAGGAACGGGCGGCGATGATCAAGCAGTTGGTGGACGATGGGTATAGTGACCATCTTCTGTTCTCGGGCGATCTTGCTCGGAAGTCGACACAGTCTGCATATGGAGGAGCACCCGGTTGGACGTATGTCATGGCAGGTTTCCCGCTCATGCTGATGGAACTGGGGCTGGGAGCGGAGGACGTCCGCCAGTTGATGGTGGAGAACCCGGCGCGGGCGCTGACGACGCGGCCACCATCACGACATATCCCATGAGCGTTGCTCAATCCACACTCACAGCCACTGCCTCTTCGATCAAGGCGCTGATCTTCGACATGGACGGGTTGCTCGTCGATAGCGAGTCGTTGGCCGAAGCCGCGATGCATCGTTTTCTCGCGAATCATGGGGTGGCGATCAGGCCCGAGGTGCAGGCTCAGCTCTTGGGTCGCCGCCTGCCCGAAGCGATCGCGTTGGTTGCTGAGGCATATGCGATCACGACGCCACAAGAAGAGTTGATCCGTTCGTACGATGGGCTTCGCTTTGCCGCGTTGCGTGGCAACGTGCGGCCGATGCCCGGCGCCGCGGAGATCGTCGAGTTTGGCCGGGCCGCTGGCTTTCGCTTGGCCTTGGCGACATCAGGGATGCGGCGACACGCTGACCTCTCGCTTTCCGAGACCGGCCTGGCTGGCAGCTTCGAAGTCGAGGTTACCGGCGACGACGTCGAGCGTGGCAAACCGGCGCCGGATCTTTTTCTCCTCGCGGCCGCGCGGCTTGGCGTGGCGCCACGGTCTTGCATTGTCTTCGAGGATGCACCGCCGGGCGTTGCGGCAGCCGTCGCGGCCGGGATGCGCGTTATTGCCGTGCCAAATGACAAGAGTCGAGCGATGCAGTTCCCGGTGGAGGCTGATGCGGTGCTTGCCGACCTTCACGCCGCGATTGGATGGTTGCGCGATCAGGGGGTTGTCGGCATTGGGCAGGGCGACTAATGGATCGCGCTGCCGCTAGGCGCTATCTCCGAAGCGCTGTCCTCGCGACCGAGTAAGATTTGCATAACATCGGCGTCGTGACACGAAGAAGGGCTGCGTCGAGGAGGAGGGGAACCGGATGACACTACGTGTCTACCTGGCCGCGGCCCGGCTGTCAGCGGGATCGCCGCGGCCAGGTGACCTACCGGCCGAGCGAGTTTTTATCCATGCATCTGAGGTGCCTGAGTTATGGGTCGAGACTGAAAGTCATGCGGTTCCCGATGTCGGACGAGCCGTTGCGTTCTCGTTCGTGCGGCCACTCGACATTGGCTTGGATCGGGTGGTGGGTACGGTTGAACGAAAGGTGAGTAAGCGAACCCGCCAGCGCGCGTAAACGGGTGCGGGCACGACAACGAACGAAGGTGTGGGTGAGGGGTTGCCTCTATTCACCACGACATATCCTATTAGACCTCAAACACGACGTTCATTCACGGAGCCGAGAACGGCTCCGTCTGCCGCATGACGACCGATAGACTGAATGAAAGCGGTACGTACGCGTCCAATACCGATCCAAGACGTGATCTCAAATCGCAGGGTGGCGTGATTCGAACTGGGTTAATAGATACAGTACCGCGTTCTCGACGTTGGCAAAGATGACACCGCGCAACCAACCTGGTCCTGGTAGAAATCGGCAGGCGCCGGTTACATAGGCGGCACCAAGCACCGCGCCGCTCGATATATGTATGAGGGCGCCGATCCGGTGAGTTGCCGTGGGATCCCGATTCAACGGGTAGCCGAGCAGGATCACATCGTCAGTGTTCGATTTGACGATCGCCATATCTGTTTTCATCGTGGCTAGATAACCGATAGCGGCGGCTGCTCTGGCGATCGTAGCTATGGCGATATGTCGTGTCTTCAGGCAACCCTCTCCGCAACGTCCAATGCCGCGGGCGTTCATCGAGAGCATCGTCGTGCACGAGCCATTCCCGCTATCAGCTCAGTTGTCGCTCAGGCATCTCGGCGAAATGCTGGCACGGAGCGTCGCTTGTGCTCCGAACCGTGCATCATCGCTTCGACGCGATCAAGATGCGCGGCAGGCACGCTCGCGGTGTCGTTGACCGCGATTGCGACGAGCGCGCAATCGAGCTCGTCGTACGAAAGGCCGATTTCCCCCTCATCCGTTTGACCCGGCCAGAGACCGGCGGAGGGAGGTTTCGCGATGACCGGTTCGGGCACCCCGAGTTCGCGCGCCAAGGACCGCACTTCGTGCTTATACAAATCGACGATTGGCAGGAGATCGACACCGCCGTCCCCGTACTTGGTGAAGTAGCCGATCATCGCTTCGCTTTTGTTGCCGGTACCCACGACCAGCCCGTTGCGCAGATTGGCGAGGTAGTAAAGCGTCGTCATTCGCAGCCGGGGCTTGATGTTCGCGGAGGCGAGGCGGGCGCGGTCGGCGGGCGGGCGCCAATCGGCAGTGGCCGAAACCGCCGTCGCCAGCGCTTCGGTGACCGGCGTCAGCTCGACTCGCAACGTTTCAACACCGAAGCGCTCCGCCACGAGGAGCGCGTGTTCAGCATCCAGCGGATTCGATGCGGAGGGCATGATCGCGGCGAAAACATTCGCCGCGCCGGCGGCTCGGACGCAAAGCCCGCAGACCGTCGCCGAATCGATGCCGCCGCTGAGACCGAGGACGAATCCGTCGGCTCCCGCGGCGGCGCGGTGCTCCTGCAACCAGCCGGCAATCACATCGATGAGGCGGGCAACGTCGGTCTGATTGGGCATCGGCGTCTCCGTTTCAAACTCCAGTCCAGTATTGAGGTTGGCACGTGTCGCTAGTTCGACATCCGGTTGCGCAAGCGGCCAAGGCCTTCGACCTCGACTTCGACGATGTCCCCCGGCTTGAGCCACGGCTTGTCGGCGCGACCCATGGCCACGCCCTCGGGCGTGCCCGTGGTGATGACGTCGCCTGGTTCCAATGGAAAGTAACGGCTGATATAGCTGATCATTTCGGCCACGGTGAAAATCATGTCCCTCGTCGAGGAGTCCTGCCGGATCTCGCCGTTTACCCAACACTTCAGAGAGAGCTGTTGCGGGTCGGGCACCTGGTCGGCGCTCACCAGATACGGACCGATTGGGAAGAACTTATCGAGCGTCTTGCCCAGCAACCACTGCGACGTCCGCGTCTGGAGTTCCCGGACGCTGACGTCGTTGGCAGTGCAGTAACCGCCGACGTAACTCAGCGCGTCGGCCTCGGAGACGTTTCGCGCTTCCCGGCCGATCACGACTGCCAACTCGACTTCATAGTCGTATTCCGTCGCCACTGCCGGCAACGGTACGTCGTCGCCGTGGGCGGCGATGGTGTTATTGAACTTGGAGAAGATGATGGGACTCTGGGGGATCGGCGCATTGGTCTCTTCAGCGTGCCGCCGGTAGTTGAGCCCGATGCAGATGATCTTGCCGGGGTTCGGCACGCTCGGTCCGAGTGTCAATGACGATTCGGCGCGCACCGTGGAATCGGGGGCGTTCGCGGCAAGGGCCTCCAGCGCGGATTGCGCGGCATCACCGCCGGCCAGTACCGCTTCCACCGTCTCCGGGCCCGTGCCGTTCGACGCGGCCACCACGTCGACAATCCCACGCTCGGTTTTAATGCCGAGCTTCAATGCCTCTCCGTCCTTGAACGTCACCAGTATCATCGAACGGTCCTTCCCTTCCTTTGTTGGCGCATTGCCGAGCGGCGGACCGGCTGACTTGCCGGTCCCTATCCTGCTCGGGCATTTTCCACGATTGGCGGCGACCTGTCCGGCCGGCCGCGCTAGATGTGGATCGGGTGACCCAAGACCACGTGCGCGGCCTCACCGATGACCTCAGAGACCGTCGGATGCGGGTGGACGGTGAGCGCCAGTTCCGTGACGCTCGTCTGCAGCAAGCGGCCGTGAGCGGCCTCGGCGATGAGCTCGGTAGCGTGCGGGCCAATGATGTGAACGCCGAGAACGTCGTCGGTATCGGCGTCGGCGACGATCTTGGTGAACCCGTCGGTGTGGCCTTCGATAACGGCTTTCGCGATCGGCATCATCGGGAACTTGCCGACCTTGACGTTATGTCCCAGCTCCTTGGCCTGATTCTCGGTGAGGCCGACGCTGCCGATCTCCGGCTCGCAGTAGGTGCAGGAGGGCGAATTGAGGATGTCGAGCGGATAGGGATTCTGGTCGCGGATATGCTCGACCGCGATGATGCCCATGTGCATCGCCGTGTGGGCAAGGAGCTGCTGTCCAGTGACGTCCCCGATCGCGTAGATGCTCTGCACGCTCGTCCGCATCATGTCGTCGACGGGGATGTATTCGCCCTTGGTCGCAATGCCGGCCTCCTCGAGCCCAATCTCTTCGATGTTACCCTGCCGGCCAATCGCAACGAGCAAGACTTCCGCCTCGACCGTTGTTTCGTTACCCTTAGCGTCCTTCAAGCGCATGGTGACGCCCTTCTTGCCGACGTCGATGTCGTCGGCAGTCGGGCGAGTTCCCGCAACCAGGTCCATTTTCTGTCGCTGGAACGCTTTCGTCAGCTGCGCGGCAACCTCGTGGTCCTCCTGCGGCACGACGTTGCCGACCAGGGTCACCTTCGAGCCGTAGCGATGATAGATCGAGGCCCATTCGACGCCAGTGGCGCCGCCACCGCGAATCAGGAAGCTCCGCGGCAAGTGTTCCAGGAGCACGGCATGGTCCGAGTTGATGACGCGCTCGCCGTCGTACGGCACGTCCTTGATCGGCCGCGGCCGAGAGCCGGTATTGATGATGACGTTTATCGCCTTGATGTTGAACGGTTGGCCGCCGTCGTTCGGCGTGACGCCCACGGTGGTCGCGTCGAGCAGTTTGCCCCGGCCCATGTAGACTGGAATCTTGTGCTTCTTTTCGAACAGGTAGAGGATACCTTTATACTGCTTGTCGACGACAGAGACCGACCGCGCCAGCGCCGTGTCGTAGTCGAAGGTGACGTCACCGCCGATGTTAACGCCGAACTCCTTCGCCCGCTTCACGTCGTCAAAGATGTCGGCCGATTTGAGAAACGCCTTGGTCGGGATACAGCCCCGGTGGAGGCAGGTACCGCCGAGTTTGATTTCCTCCACGACCGCGACGTTGAGACCAAGTTGCTTGGCGCGGATGGCGGCGACGTAGCCGCCAGTTCCTCCGCCGAGGAGAATAAGGTCGAACTGCTCTTGGGGTACCGCGGCTTCCGCCATGTGAATGCACTCTCCCGATAGCACGCGGTGTGGCGCCTTTGCCGCGACCGCGCGATGTCTGCCCCGGCTCTTGCCGGGATTCACCGGGGGAAGTATACGGAAGGGCGTCGAATACGCGCTTTGCCAGACACGTCGCTAGAGCAAGCCAACTTCCTGCAACCGCACGCGCACTCGTGCAGATTCCTCGTCGTTGTAGCGCGGCAGCGGTCGTCCGAGCATATTCGTGGCAATGACGCCGCGCAACATGAGCGCCGTCTTGAATGCACCGAGAGCCGACGCCGTAAAGCCCATACGATCGGTCGCCGTCCGGACGAACGAAAAGAGCCCGAAGAGTCGCTCCTGTTCCGCTCTGGCCGTCACCCAGTCACACGCGCGGGCAGCGTTATAGAGCCGAACGTAGCCGTGCGGATCGACGTTTCCCAGGCCAGGGACGGAACCGCGCGCCCCGATCAGCATCGCGGCGTCGACGAGCAGCTCAGAACCAGTGAAGGCGGCGAATCCGGGGTGGCGCCGCATTTCCAGCACGAGCCCGCGAAAGTTGGCGTCGTCGCCGCTGCTGTCTTTGATCCCGACGATGAGCTCTTCTTCAGCCAGGCGCAACACCGTCGCGCGGTCGAGTTTCGTCTGCACCGCGGACGGAATGTCATAGGCAAGGATCGGCAGGTCGACCGCCTCGCGCACCATGCGAAAGTGGCGTTTGACTTCGTCCTGGCTCGGACGCACGTAGAAAGGAGAGGTGACGACCAGTCCATCCACGCCACCCTTCTCCGCGACCCGCGCGTGTTCAATGACGCGATCGGTCGCCGTGTCGATCACACCGGCGAAAACGGGAACATGCCCGCCCGTCGCGCGGACAGCAACGTCGATAACCGTCGCACGCTGCGTACCGGTGAGCACGGCGACTTCGCTGGTAGAGCCGAGTACAAAGAGACCGTGCACGCCGCCTGCGAGGAGAAAGCCCACCAACTTCTCCAAGGACGCCGTATCGACGTCATGTTCATCAGTCATCGGCGTGCAGACCGGCGGGATGATGCCATGCAGACGTTCCGAAACAGCGGCCACAATAAGCTCCTTCGATGAAGTCAGATGTTCATACGCGGGTCGAACGCGTCCCGCAACCCGTCGCCGATAACGTTCACCGCGAGGACGGTCAAGACGATGGCGGCGCCAGCCGGCAGCCATTGCCACGGATATTGTTCGAGCACGCTCACGTTCCGCGCCACATTCAGCATGTTGCCCCAGCTTGGCGTCGGCGGTTGGACGCCGAGGCCCAAGAAGCTGAGACCTGCTTCGAGGAGAATCGCGGTGGCGACACCCAGACTGGCATAGACAATCAACACGTCGGCGACGTTTGGGAACGCGTGGAAGAGGATGATTCTTCGCGTCGGCGCGCCAATCGCCCGCGCCGCGAGTACAAACTCCTGTTCCCGCAGCGTCAAGAATTTCGATCGCACCAGGCGGCACGGTATGGGCCAGTTGAGCAAGCCGATGATCAGCATCGTTTTGCCGACGCCTGGCCCAGCGACGGCGGCGATGGTCAGCAATATCACGATCGGAGGAAAGGTCATGATCATGTCGGTGAAACGCATGATCAGGCTGTCGATGAATCCGCCGAAGAATCCGGCAAGTGCACCAAGAAAGGCGCCGACTGATACGGAGACGGCCACCGCGACCACGCCGACGGCCAGCGAAACGCGTCCAGCGTAAAGTGTGCGCGCAAACGTGTCGCGGCCGGTGCGGTCGGTGCCAAACCAGTGTTCGGCAGTCGGACCCTGGTTGCGAGCTCGCAGGTCGATGTGGTTCGGGCTGTACTCGGCGATGAGCGGCGCCAGCACCGCTGAAAGAGAGATCAGCAGGAAAAATGCCAGACCAACCATCGCCAGGCGATGTCGGACAAAGCGACGGACCACCTGCCGGCTCGGGCTGACGACGCCTGTTCGCCGTTGCAGGCGCGTCCGCGGCTCACCAAGTGTGGCGCCGCGGGTCGTCGTCGCATCGCTAGTCATAGCGAATCCTGGGATCGATGAGTGCGTAGGCGACGTCGGTCAGAAGGTTGGCGGCAAGGATAACGATGGCGAGAATCAATGTCAGGCCCATGATCAGCGGATAGTCCCGGGATCCGACGCCGTCGATAAAGAGACGGCCCATCCCCGGCCAGGCGAAGATCGATTCGATGAATACCGCGCCGCCGAGAAGATTCGGGATATACGCGCCGATGATCGTCACCACTGGCAACAGCGCGTTCCGCAACGCATGGACGCCGATCACCAATCGTTCGCGGAGTCCTTTCGCGCGGGCCGTGCGCACATAGTCCTGCCCAAGCACTTCCAGCATCGCCGACCTCGTGTAGCGCATCGTCGAGGCGACGTAGTTAATGGCGATGATGCAGGCTGGCAACACGAGGTGATGCAGCCGGTCCCACATCGAAAACGGCTCTCCCGGCGTCGAAAAGCCGCCCGCCGGGAACCAGTCGATCCGCAGTGCAAAGATGTAGAGTCCGAGCAACCCCGCCAGATAGACGGGGACCGACAATCCGAAGAAGGCAAGCACCGTCAGCAAGGCATCGAGCAACGAGTACTGCTTGACCGCCGAGAGTACGCCGAGGGCCACGCCAGCCGCGATCCCGATCGCCATCGCCGTGCCCATCAGCAGCAGTGTCGGGCCGATGCGATGGGCGATCGCGTCGCTGACAGGCTCAAAGCTTTGCGCCCGATATCCGAGATTGCCCCGCGCCGTCTCCCGCAGCCAATAGAGGTACCGCAGCGCCAGCGGCCGGTCGAGACCGAGCTGATGGCGGAGCGCCTCCCGTTGCGCAGGCGGCAACGGCTGGTCCGGCGGAATGTACGCATTCAACGGGTCGCCGGGGGTCAATTGCAAGAGCAAGAAGATGCTGACGGTGATCGCCAGCAGAATCGGGAATGCGACCGCGACCCGGCGTTGGATGTAGCGAGCCATAGGCGTGAGGCATGAGGCGTGAGGCGTGAGGCGTGAGGCGC
>JBOGUE010000701.1:0-6902 GCA_050695955.1 Thermomicrobiales bacterium
GGGCGCAGCAAGCAGCGCCCCTACCGTCGCCTCACCGCCTCGCCGCCCTACGTCTACGCCCGCGACATCCGCGAGAAGGGGTACGCGTACAGGTAGAGCGGGTTGGCGACGAACCCCTGGATGTTCTGCTGCAAGACGGTGAAGTACTTGAGTTGACCGTAGAAGATCGCGGGCGGATCTTGCTCGGTGAGGATGTTTTGGACCTCGGCCATCAACTCGATCAGGCTGGCCTCGTCGGTGTAGTGCTCCGCCTCCGCCATGATCTCTTCGAAGCGAGGGTTGATCCAGCCGCCGGCGTTGCTGCCGCTGCTGCCGATCATCGCTTCCGTGAAGTTGGGCTGCAACTGGTTCCAGGGGTCGTTGTAGTCCGGCCACCACGCCCAACTGATGAAATACGGCTTCTCCTCGACCGGTTGGTCGCCAAAGACGATGCTGTCCATCGTCGCCTGGTCGACCTCGCTTAGTTCCAGATTGAACCCGATCTCCGCCAAGTTGGCCTGAAAGAGTTGCGCGATCGACCGGTCTTTCTCGTCGCCCGCGGCGATCAGGAAGTCGAAGCTATCCCCTTCGCTGAGGCCGCCCGCCAGCATCTGCTCCTTAGCCAAAGCGAGATCGGTCTGGTAGAGGAAGACGTTCGGATCGTAGCCCTTGACGGTGTCGGGGATCGGCCCCGAGCGTTTGAGCAGGTCGCTGTAGACGCCCGCGATCACGTCGTCGTAGGGGAAAGCGTGGGAGAGGCCCTTGCGCGCGTCCACGCTCAAGTTCGCTGCATTGAGAATGATCCAGTTGACGTGGGTGGTGTCGTATTCGAGCACCTGGAGGTCGGGGTTCTCGCGCAGGGCGTCGAGGTCCTCGTAGGTGAGGTCGTTCGTGATCGCGTCCGCTTCGCCGTTTTCAATCAATTGCCGGCGCGTCGCGTTCTCCTCGACTACCCGCAGCACGATCTCGTCGAACTCGGTCCCCTCCCAGCCACCGTGGAATTCCTCGAATCGCTCCATCACGACCCGCTCGCTGATCGAGTTCTCGGTCAGGCGATACGGCCCGGTGCCGACGGCGTTCGCCATGAACCAGAGATTGGCCCACGGGTCGTCGTCGCTCTTGTTTTCCTCGACCGCGGTCGGGCTGACGACATACGGCCCATAGGAGGAGGCCATCGCCGCCAAAAAGAGCGGTTCCGGCTGCGTGAAGGTGAATTTGACGGTCTGGGCGTCGACGACCTCGATCTGGTCAGCGGAGTCGATGAACCGGCTGATGACGTTGACCGGCCCCAGCCCCATCTCCAGGAAGCGGGTGAAGGAGAACTTGACCGCCGCGGCATCGCAGACCGTGCCGTCGTGGAAGGTCGCGTTCGGCGGCAGGGTGAAGGTGGCGCTGGTGTTGTCCGGCGCGACCTCCCACGACTCGGCCAGCATCGGCTCATACTCGGAGGTGCTCTCGCCTTTGTATTGGATCAGCATTTCATAGACGCCGAGGGCGATCACCGAGCTCAGGGTCGAGTAGGAGGAATGTGGGTCGATGTCCTCGGCGCCGGAGAGGATCAGCGTGGTGAACGTACCGCCGCCGCCTTCCTGCTGCCTCGCCAACCGGCCGCGCGTCGCGCCTGCCGGCGCGGCGGCGGCCGCGTTGCTCGTCACCAGGCCAGCGATCGCCGGCGCGGTCAGCCCCAGCCCGAGTCCTCGCGCAAGGATCGCCCGGCGATTCAGGACTCCGTTCAGCGCCGCGCGGGCAAACGCGGCATCGCGTCGATCGGTCATCAACCGTACCTCCTGCTCTGCTGCTCTGGCTCAGACCCCCGGTCGGCGGCCCGACAACCCTTCGTCGCATCCTATCGCTTCATGATTTTCAAGGCCCGGCAACTATACGGGCGCCCCCGCTCCACGGCAACATGGCGGATCGCCCGATAGCCGACCCGCGATTCGCCACGGGTAGCGTTCGGCACCTTCATCGTTCGCGTGTCACCAGTCACCGGTCGCCTGTCACCTACTGACTGTCGGTGGTACCCTCTTTCCATTCGAATCCGGCGAGCACACGTGGCCGCTGGTCCGCAACGCCCAGGGAGGAGGGGCTGCCGGCTTGGTCCGTTTGCACCGCGTCGCCAGGTTCGCCCGCGTCGCCTCGCTGCTGGCAGTCCTCCTTGTGACCGCCGCGGCCGCCGGCGCGGCGCCTGGTCAGCGATCACCCGTCGATCTCAACCGCCATCAGTCACCGGACTGGCTCAGCGCGGAGAGCGCCGCCGCGCTCGACGTCGGGTTCGACGTGCTGCTGCCGTCGTTCGTCCCGGCTCCCTTCGGCGGCGAACCGTCGATCAGCGCCTACCCCGGCTTCTACCGACTCTACTGGTTCATCCCCGGCACACCCCCGACCTTCTTGCAGATTACGGGCGAGGTTGGCGGCGTGATCCCCGCCTACTCCGAGTACGATCGCAACAACCAGATCTTCGTCAATGCCACAGTGCAGGGCTATGGGGCCTACCACGACCTCACCTCAATCTACGACCGCGTCTACTGGCAGGCCGGCGAGGTCGTCTACACGGTCGATAGCCAGGGCCTCGCCGGCACCGACTCGCTGAGCCTCGCCAATAGCCTCGGTGTGCTCGCACTTTCATCCGGCGTGGACGATTCCAGTGAGTTACCGAACGACGACGGCTCGGAAACCGGTGTCGTACCCGGCGAGGGCGTGGCGCCGAGCCTCAGCGTACCGGCGAACGTGCCGTCCGGGGAGACCGCCGCCATCGTCGTCGACGGTGTCAGCGGAGCGATGCTGACCGCCGACGCCGGCCTCTTCCCCGCCTCTGGAAGCGATTCGCTGACCGAGCTTGACGCCACAACCGTCGCCTGGCAGGCGCCGGCGACAGAGACAGACGTCAGTGTCCTCTTCGTGCTCCTCAACCCTACCAACGGCGACTGGCTGGCGACCGGCGAAACGGTGGTAGCCGCCGTTCCGGCCCCTGCCCCGGAGGCTGAGCAGGAAGCTGCCCCGGTCGAGGCGGAAGCGCCCGCGGAGCAAAACGGCGACGAAGAAAGCGCCGGATCCGCGCCGGCTCCGACTGCAACACGAGCATTGACATCCGACGGCACCGGCGCCGGTTCGGTCGGCTATACCCTGGCGCTCGTTGGCGACGGCACCGGCGGCAGTCGCGCCCCCGCCGAAGGCGAGGAGCCGGCCTCCTCATCGAACATCCAAGAGGAACAGCCTGGCGATCTCACCGGCATCGGCACCGAGGCCACCCAGGCCGCGCTCCCCACCGAATCGAGTGACGGCGACGACGGCGAAGATGCCGGCTCAACCCAAACGCCCGAACCGGAGGAGCAACCGCGCCCGACAGGAACATCCGAGGCTTCACCGACGCCGGAAAGCACATCCACGCCCGGGCCGAGCCCGACCGCGACCCTGGCCCCGACGACGGGTCTCAACGGATTGGTCTCGCGGGTCATCGGTCCCGATGGCGGTGAGCTCGCCAGCCCAGACGGGGCGACCTTGACCATCCCTGCCGGCGCCCTCACCGAGGATGCGACGGTGACGATCGTGCCGGTGGCGGACACCAAACTACCGGTGGTGTCCGACGTCGAGTTCGTGCCCGGCAGCGCCTTCGACGTCTCCGTGGCAACCGCCACCGGCGAGTCGGTCGAGCAACTCCAAGAGCCCGCGACATTGCGGATCGACGTTCCCCAAGACCAGTGGCGCGACGGTATGACGCTGTACCGGATCGAAGGCATGGAGGCGACGTCACTCGACGGCGCCAACCTTGACGACGCCGGTGTCTCCGCCGAAACCGATCACTTCTCGCGCTTTGTCGCCGGACTGCCGATCGCGACGGAGTCCGATCGCCGCGACCCGTTGCCGTTCATCATCGCCGCGCTCGGCATCCTGGCCGTGCTGCTCCTGATCGTCGGCTACGTCACCGCGCAGCAGCGCCGCCGCCCCCGCGCCATCACCCCTCGCAGCCGCCGGTACCGATAGCGGCGTTGCCTAGGCAGCAGCAACCTGGGCAGCCAGCGGCAGGCGAACGGAGAAAGCCGCGCCGCCGCTCGGGGCTTCCCCGACATCTATGCGTCCACCATGGGCGGCCACCAGCTCGTGGCAGATATAGAGACCGAGTCCCAGTCCAGCGGTTTGGCTTGCGGCCGCATCGCGTGTGCGGTAGAAGGCCGAAAAGACCTGTTCGCGATCCTCGGATGCGATCCCCGGTCCTTCGTCCGAGACGGTTAGCACCGCTTCGCCCGCGGCCGCATCGGTCCAGGCGTCCAACGTGACCGTGCCGCCGTCAGGACTGTACTTGATCGCGTTGCCGACGAGATTGTCGACCACCTGATGGAGCCGGTCTGCATCCCAGGAGCCAACGATCGTCGCCGCGCTGGGCTGGAATTGGATCGAGTGGCGCGCCGCGCTTGCCGACCGCCCCTCTGCCACATCCCGGCAGACCTCGATCAGATCAACCTCCTCCGGCCGGATGTCGAGCGTGCCAGATTTCAGACTGGAGACGTCGAGCAGGTCCTCAATGAGCCGGTTCATGCGGTCAACGTGCCCTTGCACCGAATCAAGGCGCTGCACCTCGCGGTCATGACCACCAGCCTTCCCGAGCTCCTTGGCCACGAGCTGAACGAAGCCGAGGATCGGCGTCAGCGGTGAGCGCAGCTCGTGCGACACGACCGAAAGGAACTCGTCTTTCAGCCGCGCCGCTTCCTTGAGGGCGGCGATGTCGCGGAAAACAGTCACGACCGCGGCAGGCGTACCGTCCGGCTGCTGGATCGGGGCCGCGCTCGCCAAGACCGGCGTCTCCCGTCCGTCCTCGCCCGTCACCACAAGTTCAACCCCCTCGACGGTCATGCCGGTTGCAAGCGCCGCGAGGTGGGGTAGCGCGTGGAGGTTGACGGGATGCCCTTCCACGCGGCGGAGCCGGGGGGCGACGTCGACCGGCCCCGCGGCATCAGTCAGGCGTCCTAACAACGCCTCCGCCGCCGCGTTGTAGCCGACGACTCGGCCGTCCGGTGGCGCGGCGACGATCACGGCCTCGGGCATGGCGTCGATCATCATTTTCATGCGTCGTTCGGCATCCAGCGCCAGGTCGAGTTGTGTCTCTCGCTCGTCCGCCACCTCTGCCGCGGCCAGCAGCAGCGCCGACCGGCGGGCTATCGCCTCCAGCCGAGCAATCTCCGTCGCGGTGAAATGGTGCTCGACGAGTAACCCGATCGCGGCGACGCCCAGCATCTCATCTTCAGGTCCGACGATCGGCACGCCTATGGCAGCCCGTAGGTTCGAGCGCACGAAGAGCCGGTTGGAGAGGTTGCCCTCGACCGTGAGGTCGTCGACGGCAATAGGCCGGCGCTGACGGGCAATCTCCGCGATCAGACCGTCCAGCGCCAGTGACGAGCCAGTCGCTCTGGCTAACCCGTACGAGGCAACCAGATCAAATCGCGAATCGCTGTCGGCTACCAGGAAGAGCGCGCCCGCATGCGCGCGGTTGACGCGCACCATCGCATTGACGATAGCGCGCGGCAGCGCCGCGCGGCCGACCGCCTCCCCCGCGTCCACCGCTGAAACCGTTTGTTCGAGTGCGGCGAGGGCATGCGTCGCGGCCCTGGCTGCCGCTGCCGCCCGGCGCTGATCGGCGCCTTCGCGCTTGATCTGTTCGATCAGGCAAATCAAGCCCATGCCGCAGATCAATGTGATCGCGAAGCCGATCGCCTCGGCCGCGTTGTCAGGCAAGTTCAAGAAGCGCCGATCGCCGACGAAGAGGGCGTTGAGCAGGAGTGCGGCCAGCGCCAACGCCGTGAGTCCGCCCGCCCAATCGGCGAGCGATGCCGAAAAGGCCACGGCGACCAACAGCACCACGCCCGGCGTTGTGACCGGCAGGGCCGGATCGAGGAGGGCAAGCACCATCGCCGGCAGCAGGACCGAGAGGGTGCCGACGAGCAATCGCCACGGCTCGACCGCGGCGGGAGACCAGGGCAGGCGACGCTGCCATAAGCGGACCGTTTCGTGCCCCACCTGGATGGAAGTCGCGCGCCCTTGAGCAGCGACTATCCGCGCAAGGCGCCCGCATTCAGCGGCGAATGGTCGCCAATTCGGACCGCGCCGGTCGTCGTCGTGCCATTGTTGAGAAGAAAGCGCCAAGGATGATCCCCGGTTCTGGAGACGGGCCAATACGTCGGCAGAAACGCCGGCCACGCCAGCGCGCGGGGAAGCGCGGGCGGTTGTCGCGGGGTTTGCGCAAAACCAGCATACGTACGCGGTGCCGCGATGTCAATCGTCCAGGCAAACCGGTTCGGTTAGGAATCTCCTCGGCTTTCCAGCAATTCTCCCGTTACAATCTCGCCGATGATGCGGAGACCCTCGTCGATCTGGTCGTCGGAGACGAAGGAGTACGAGAGGCGGATCTGATTTGTGCCACGGTCGTCCGGGTAACATGTGGCGCCGGCGAGGTATTCCACGCCGCGTTCGCGCGCCATTGGCAGCATGCGAGTGGCGTCGACACCATCGGGCAAGGTAACCCAGATGAAAAAGCCGCCGTCCGGTCGCGTCCAGGTCGTGCCTGGCGGCATGTGGCGTTCCAGCGCGACGAGCATGACGTCCCGGCGACGCTTGTATGTCTCCTTCAAGTGGGCGATGTGGCCGTCCAGGTGTGCGGGCACCCACTCGGCGGCGACGTGCGAGCCGAAGACGTTGGTACAGCCGTCGATCTTGAGAACGGAGAGTTTCGTGATGATCTCTTCCGGCCCAACCAGCCAACCTAGTCGCATCCCCGCGCCCATGATCTTCGAGAAGGTGCCGAGGTAAAGGGTCGAGCCGGAGTCGTCGAGGGTGTAGATCGGCGGCAGCCGTTCACCGGAGAACCTGAGATCGTGGTAGGCGTCGTCTTCGAGGATAAGCGTGCCATGCTCCCGCGCCAGCTCGACGATGCG
>JBOGUE010000702.1:0-7748 GCA_050695955.1 Thermomicrobiales bacterium
GGTCACCGCCCTGGATCACGAAGCCCGGCATGACGCGATGGACTGGTGTGCCGTCGAAATAACCGGCGCGCGCCAGACACACGAAGTTGTTAACCGTTTTTGGGGCATCGCCAGGATAAAACTCAACCTCGAACGATCCCTTATTCGTCGCGATCGTCGCCGTGTAGCGCTTGGCCGGGTCAATGACCATTGCCGGCGCCTCGCTCCATTGTTGATGTGCCACTGAATCTCCTCCTTCTTCTCTGTCCAGCCGCTGACTCGCCGTCCAGCAGCCGCTCGCGATGTCGGGCCCGGCTAAACCGGCCATGCCGGTCGCGGTGGAATCGCCGGACCCGTCCTCTGCCTCTCCACCACACGCCCCAAGCCATGCGGTCACCTGGACCATCACGATGAGATAGACAATCCTAGGCATGGCTCGTCGCCACTCCGGCCAGTCCAAGCGCCTCAGCGTTCTCAGTCATGGCGTTCACGACAAAGGTGACGTGCTCATCGAAATCGACATCCAATGCCTCGGCTCCCGCCACCATCGCTTCGCGATCGACCGCGCGGGCAAACGCCTTATCCTTCATCTTCTTCCGTACTGCCCGCGGCGTGACGTCGCGCACCGCCTTTGATGGACGGACGAAGGCTACCGCCGCAATGAAACCCGTGAGCTCGTCGACCGCGCACAATGTCTTCTCGAGGATCGTTTCCGGCGCGATGCCAAGACCCTCGCCATGACTCAGGATGGCACGGATAACCCACTCCGGGTATCCGCGCTCGCGCAGGATGGCAGCACCGTCCAGCGGATGCTGTTCCAAATTCGGGTGGATTTCATAGTCGAAGTCGTGAATCAGTCCGACGAGACCCCAGTCGTCTTCGGATTCACCGTACTTGCGCGCGTATGCCCGCATTGCCGTCTCAACGCTCAGACAATGGCGGCGCAGGCTTTCGCTTTGAACAAATTCGGTGAGGAGGCGCCAGGCGTCTTCTCGCGAATGATCCACGAACTGCTCCTTGGTCCAGGCGAATCGTAGGAATGTCCACCTAAATGATGAGCATTGCGTCGCCGAACGAATAGAATCGGTAGCGTTGCTCGATCGCCTCGCGGTACGCATTCAAGATTGCGAGGCGACCAGCCAGCGCGCTCACCATCATTAGTAACGTCGATCGCGGCAGATGGAAGTTGGTCAGGAGCGCATCGACAACCCGCCAAGTGTACCCCGGTGTAATGAAGATGTCGGTCAGACCGGCGAAACCCGCCGGCCGTAAAGGATCCCAGCGCTGACCGAGCGACTCGAGGGTTCGCGCGGCCGTTGTGCCAACCGCGATAATTCGGTGATGGGTCGATCGCGCCGCGGCCACGCGCGTGGCAACCACATCGGGCACCGTGCACCACTCCTGATGGATGACGTGGTCCTCGATGCGCTCCGCCGTCACCGTCCGAAATGTATCGAGGCCGATGTGCAAAGTGATCTCCGACCAGCCGATGCCATACAGGCGCAAACCGCTAATCAAATCCGCGGTTAAGTGGAGTCCCGCGGTAGGGGCTGCCGCCGAGCCCAGGTGCGTCGCGTATACGGTCTGGTACCGATCCGGGTCCGCGAGGTGCTCATGGATGTACGGTGGCAATGGAGCTACG
Source organism: Thermomicrobiales bacterium (assembly GCA_050695955.1). Taxonomy (GTDB): domain Bacteria; phylum Chloroflexota; class Chloroflexia; order Thermomicrobiales; family UBA6265; genus JBOGUF01. The sequence continues at coordinate 1,622 of JBOGUE010000702.1, forward strand.
CCAAAGTGGTCCAATTGCAGACTCGCGCCATCGAGAAACCGAACAACAACCAGCCCGTCGTCCGCGATCTCTGTGATTTCGACTGGCGTCGTTGCTTCGCCGACGGCAATTGGTTGAACGTCGAGTCGAAGCCCTGGGTAAAGTCTTCGCGACGGTTTGGCCAGTGCGATCCACTCGCCCTCATCGATTTGACGGAGGAGCAGCAATTCGACGCGGCCGCCTGTCGCCGTTTTCCGGGCGAAGAGCCGAGCCGGTAGAACACGGGTATTGTTGGCGACGAGCAAATCGCCCGGCGCCAGCCAGGAACCGATGTCACTGATCGTTGTGTGAGTGATTTCTCCTGATCGGCGGTCGAGCACCATGAGACGGGAAGCGGCGCGATCTTCCAAGGGTACCTGGGCGATCAATTCAGCCGGCAGGTCGTAGTCAAAGTCAGCAACTACGTGATCGCGGCGTGTGTCGTCGTTCACTCGTCGCCAAACAGGGTTTGCTGGAGGATGTCGATTGTGGCTGGAGGTGTCAGGTGCAGATGCTCGTATGCACGCCGCGTCGCCACCCGCCCCCGCGGCGTGCGTTGTAAGAAACCGAGTTGTATTAAGTACGGCTCGTAGACGTCCATGATGGTATCGGTCTCCTCACTCGTCGCCGCGGCGAGCGTCTCGACCCCGACCGGCCCGCCGTCAAACTTCTCGACGATGGTTCGAAGAATCCGCCGGTCGATGTCATCGAGCCCCAACTCGTCGACTTCGAGCATCGTCAGCGCTTCGGCAGCGACGTCTTCCGTGATCTCACCGTTGCTGCGCACTTCGGCGTAATCTCGCACGCGCTTCAGGAGTCGATTCGCCACCCGCGGCGTGCCACGCGCGCGCAAGGCCATGGCGTGGGCGCCTCCCGCCGCCAGGGAAACATCGAGGATCGCCGCCGACCGGGTAATGATTTCGATCATTGCATCGAGGTCATAGAAGTCGAGGCGCAGAACCGCCCCGAACCGATCGCGCAATGGTCCGCTAAGGAGGGCCAGCCGTGTAGTCGCCCCCACAAGGGTGAACCGCGGGAGGTTGATCCGCATCGTCCGTGCAGCCGGTCCCTTACCGATGACGATGTCAACCGCGTAGTCTTCCATCGCCGGGTAGAGAACCTCTTCGACAACGCGATTGAGTCGATGAATTTCGTCGATGAAGAGGACGTCGCCCGCCTTGAGGTTGGTCAGGATCGACACGAGGTCGCCCGCGCGCTCGATCGCTGGCCCTGAGGTGACGCGCAAACTCACGCTCATCTCCGCGGCGATGATCGCCGCGAGCGTCGTCTTGCCAAGTCCCGGTGGACCGTAGAGCAGTACGTGATCGAGCGATTCGCCCCGTTTCTTGGCAGCCTCAATGAAAATCGATAATGTGGACTTTACCCGGTGCTGGCCAATGTAGTCGGTGAGTCGTCGAGGACGCAGTCCACGATCCGCGGCTGCATCCTCAGATCGGCTTCGAGCCGTCACGATTCTCGCCGAATCTCGGTCCGATCGTCCTGAGGTCATGGTGTGGCTGGACTTTTCAGTCATGCAGCGAGTATACCAGCCGCATAGAACTGATGTTCGTCATTCGTCCGCTTCAACCAACATGTTCGGTATGCCGTTTTCGATGGGATACCGTCGGCCGCACGTCGTGCAAATGAGTTCGCTCCCTTCAAGGCGAACGGCAGCGTAATCGAGCGGACAGGCAAGCAGGTCGAGTAACTCAGCGCCCACCTCCATGGTCGCATCGCCGGTCTCTGTCACGATCCCCCCTCTTCGATTGAAGTTGCGGGCGACGCGGCCGGTGCCGGCGTCGCTATGCCCATCGCCGCCAACTGGTCGCGCGATTGGTCCGCAACGAACGTGTCCGGCCCAACTTGGATAACGCGTTGGTACGCGGCAATGGCGTCCTCCGTCCGCGGCGGATCCCACGACTGATAGAGTTCCGCCAGGTAGTAGTAGGTTTGGGGATTGGCCGGATCGAGCTCGATCGCTTTTTGAAACTGTAGCTCCGCGTCGTTCGGTTTGTTGGCCGTTACCAACGTCTGCGCGAAATCGAGCCTCAACGTGGCGTCATCAGGAGTAATTGCCAGTGCCCGTTCGTACCAACCGATCGATTCCTCTACGTTGCCAAGATTTGCGAGCAGATTGGCCAGATTACTCAACGCCCGCGGGTCGTCCGGACGCGCCTCAACCGCGGCGCGCGCTTCGGTTTCAAGATCGCTCTGCACGTCCAAGTCTTGGGAATCATCATCGTCGGACAGATCGAATGCGTCCGTTTCGATGATCGCGTAGGATACCGTTGCGGCAACCATCGAGAACACGATGATGATAGCCAGGATTGCGAAGGCAAATTGAGCCCGTCCCACGCGCGCGATGCGGCGTCGCAACGGCGGGTGAGATCGTTGCGGCGCCGGACGAGGTCGTGGTCCTGGACGTCGACTTGCGCTCATAGATTGAAGACCGATCACGCGACGGAATGATGACGTTGTGTGCACCAGAAGCTTGCCACGATCCACCTCAGATGGCGCGGCCCGACGCAACGATACCACAGGCCGATTTTCGTCTTGCGACGCCTTTCCGAGCGTGCTACACTTTCAGTCGCCGCGGATCGGCCCGGCTTGGCTTGCCGACCTAGCTCAGTTGGTAGAGCAGCTGTTTCGTAAACAGCAGGTCTGGGGTTCGAGTCCCCAGGTCGGCTCCACCAGCCGGGAGCAACGTTCCGGGTGATGCGCCGAAGTGGCGGAATCGGCAGACGCGCTACGTTCAGGGCGTAGTGGGCTATGGCCCGTGGGAGTTCAAATCTCCCCTTCGGCACCACGATTCGAGTCGTCGACTTCCAGCTGGACGACACCGCGGCTGTTTGCGATTGGCCCGTCGATTGGCGAGCCTGCACATTGACAATCAAGGGCGTGAGCGGAAGGATGGTCGCTGGCTGACAAGGCCAGAGGAAAGTCCGAGCTGCAGCGAGCGAGGGTGCCCGGTGAAAGCCGGGGAGGCGTCGTCAGGCGTCGACAGTCCAGATTGGCACGTGGTTCGCCGCGTGAGAGCAACAGAGACCATTCCGCGGTCGCGGTCTTCGGGTCGCGATGTCAGCGGCTGAAAAGGGCAATCCTCCCCGCAGCAATCTCCGATTCGGCCGTTTGCAGGTTGCTCACCAAGGCCGGAAGTCGAGAGCAGCCGCCAAGGCGACGAGGCGGCCGGTCTTTCGAGACCGAGAGAGATGACCATCAAGAACAGAACTCGGCTTACTCTCCTTTCATGCCCCTTGTTCGCATGGTGCCTTTAGCTCAATCGGCAGAGCGCCGGTCTGTGGAACCGGAGGTCACGGGTTCGAGCCCCGTAAGGCACCCCATCGGTTTCCAACCCCGTCCATACTCGGACGGGGTTTTTCTTTGTGCGCGCCAACAGGGGAACGCTGCTATACTTCGCCCGCGCGACGCAAGGCGTCCGCGGTTGCCCTCGTAGCTCAATGGATAGAGTACTTGGCTTCGGACCAAGGGGTTGGGGGTTCGAATCCCTCCGAGGGTACCACGTCGTATCTCACGGCGATTCGTTGACGGTCGCTGCTGACCGGCTGAGCCAGCAGGCAGGAAATGCGCGCCTACATCCTGTCCATCGGCAGCGAGCTGATGCTCGGCCACCTCACCGACACCAATGCCACCTTCCTCGCCCAGGAGCTTGCATCGCTTGGTGTCGATTTGTTGCACGTGGTCCAGGTCGGTGACGACCGCGTTCGCATCGCCGCCACGATCCGCCAGGCGGCTTCTGACGCTGATCTGGTGATCTGCACCGGCGGCATCGGTCCAACCGGTGACGATCTGACGCGCGAGGCAATCGCTGACGTCGTCGACGAAACACCGGCAATCGACGCGGACCTCCTGGCAACGATCGCGCGCATGTTCTCCGCTCGTGGTCAAGAGATGCCCGAACGCAACAAGAAGCAGGCATGGCTCATCCCTTCTGCCGAGCCGTTGACGAATCCCGTTGGCACTGCGCCAGGTTGGTGCGTTCAGCACGGATCGGCCACGATCATGTGCATGCCTGGCGTACCTCGCGAGATGACCCGGATGTGGCGTGAGCAAGTCGTTCCGCGCCTCCAACGCATGCTACCGAATCGGGTGATTCGTACCACGACCTATAAGACGATCGGCATTGGCGAATCGGCGGCTGAGCAAGCGCTTGGTGATCTGGTCGAACGAGCAAATCCAGTGGTGGCGACCTATGCCAAGGATGATGGTGTACACGTGCGGGTGACCGGCATGGGCGCGACCGATGAAGAGGCCACACGGCTCCGGGACTCGGCGGCGTCAGAGGTCGTGCGAATTCTAGGTGATTATGTCTACGGAACGAATGAAGTCCTCCTCTCCTCTGCACTGCTCAAGCTCGTGTCAGACCGTGAGTGGACGATGGCCGTCATCGACGAAGGCGGCGGCGGACGATTCACCTCCGTTCTTGGCGACAGCCCATTTGCTCCATCCATTCTGCAACGCGCACTCCTGCGACCGCGAGGGAACCTCACAGCGATCGACCTCGCCGCGGAAGCCACGAAGGCGGCCCCACTCGGCGTTGGCATCAGCGTCATGGTTGAGCCGACAGCGACGGAGATGCATGAAGGGACCATCGAGGTGGCGCTCGCCGGCACGATCACAGTCACCGAGCGCTTTCCCATCCGAGGCGCGCGACCGGAGATTCATCGGAGATCAGCCTTACTCGCGGCAGATGTTCTTCGTCGCGCCCTCATTGTCGCCAATGACAGGATCGGGGCAGGTCAATCGCGAGCGGTTGCTTCAAAGTCGACAATCAACTGATCCTGCCGCGACAGCATGGCGTCGCGGCTTGTCGAGGTCTCATCGGTCCAGCCGCATAGATGCAAGAGTCCGTGCACAACGAGGAATTTAATTTCTTCCTCAGTAGTGTGGCCGTACTCACCTGCCTGCTCGGCGGCCCGTTCGGCGGAGACGACGATGTCGCCTCCGATCGCCTGCTCTCCTAGGATCGATTGCACCGGGAAAGTCATGACGTCGGTTGCTTCGTCAATGCCCAAGAAGTCCCGATGGAGTATGCGCAGGCGGTCGTTAGTTGTCAGCACGATGGAAACAACCCAGTGACCGCGAGCCCCCTCACGTTGCAAAATGCCGCGCACCAGAAACTCAACGTCAGTCTCGCTCACAGTCGAGGTGATGCTGTCCTCGACAAGGAAATCGACGTCCACGATGAAATCCGAGACGTCAGGTGGGTCAGAGGTCCTCATATTACCCGCGTCCAACACTTTGGTTTATGTCGACTGTGCCAGTGCCTCGCGCACCGCGGCGCTAAGGCGTTTGCCATCAGCCCTGCCCGCGGCCCGTGCGATGGCAATGGGCATCACTTTACCCATCTCTTTCGCGCTGGAGGCGCCGGTTTCGGCTATCGCTTGTTCGACAATAGTCCGCACTTCATCGTCGGTCAGCGCGGCCGGCAGATAGCCTTCGAGGATCGCCAGTTGCGCGGCCTCCCGTTCGGCGAGGTCCGGGCGATCTCCGGCGCGATAGAGGTCGATTGCTTCGTTGAGGCGTTTCGCCTGTCGCTGAAGAAATGCGACTTCTTCCTCGCGCGTGAGTTCTCGCCGTTTCTCGATCTCCTCGTATTTGAGTCCTGATAGCGTGAATCGGATCGTCTCCCGGGCGGTGACATTCCCAGCTCGCATCGCCGATTTGAGATCGTCTCCCAATCGTTCGCGTAGTGAATCTGTCATCGCCCGTCCATCCGTCGATTCAGGCAAGGCCTTCGCGCAGACGCTTGCCGCCCAATACGTGAAAATGGAGATGGTGCACGGTCTGACCTGCGTCCGGCCCGTCGTTGGTGAGGACACGATAGCCAGTTGTGAAGAGCCCATCCTTTTCCGCAACCTGAACCGCCATCGTCAGCAATTGCGCACCGAGCATCGGGTCGGCCGCGTTCAGCTCTCGTAGGGCCGCATAATGATGCCGAGGGACGACTAAGACGTGAGTCGGAGCCTGCGGACTGAGATCTCGAAACGCAACCGCGTGCTCGCTCTCAGCAACAAACTCGGCGCCAAGACTGCCGTTCGCGATCCGACAAAAAATACAATCGTGAGTTGTCTCGGTCACAGAACGAGTC
>JBOGUE010000703.1:0-6663 GCA_050695955.1 Thermomicrobiales bacterium
ATCAGGCAGTAGGTCGCTACAATGAAGGTCTCCAGGTCCACGGGGCACCTCCATGGGAAAGCGGTTGGTCACCGCCCATGGTAGATGCCTTGGTGGACCTGGTCCCACAAACCTGCACACCGGGTTAGTTACATCCTGCCAGCGCCGTCGGAGCAACCCATGCCCGAGCCGCAAACTCCATTGTCCGAGCGGCCGTGGGAAGACGTCGAGCAAATGATTGGCGTGGACGATGCCCGCGAGCGCATTCTCGCGGCGTTCTCCCCATTGCCCGCGGTATCCGTTCCGATTCTCGATGCGCTCGACCTGGTCCTGGCCGAAAATGTGATCGCTGACTGTGATATTCCGCCGTTTCGCAACTCGGCGATGGACGGATACGCGGTGCGGGCGGCTGACACCCGAAGGGCGTCGGTCGATACCCCGGTACCACTTCGCGTCATCGCCCAACTGGCGGCGGGATATCCCGCGAACACCGTGGTAAGGCCGGGGACGGCGGCGCGCATCATGACCGGCGCCCCGCTACCCGATGGCGCTGACGCGGTCGTTCGCTTCGAAGAGACAGTCGACCAGACGAGCGTGCCTCGCCTCAACGGCGATCGCCTCGACCTTGTTCGCGTGACGAGGCCGTGCAAACAGTGGGACAACGTACGCGAAGCGGGAGAAGATGTCGGTGTCGGAGAGACCGTTCTGCGCGCGGGAACGCGAATTCGGGCGGCTGAGATAGGCGTCTTGGCATCGCTGAATCGCGCGACTGTCGCGGTACACCGGCGACCGGTGGTCGCCATCCTCTCAACCGGTGACGAGGTGATCGACCTCGGACCTGAACTGCTACCCGGACAGATCAGAAATAGCAACAGTTACCTGCTGGCGGCGATGGTCCGCCGGCTCGGCGCTCAACCCCTCATGCTCGGCATTGCGCGAGACGCGCTTGACGACCTCACCGGCAGACTGCGATTGGCTCGGGAAGCCGACCTCGTGGTGACGTCCGGTGGGGTGTCGCTCGGCGACTACGATATGGTCAAAGACGTGTTGCGCCAGCACGGAGAAATCGCCATCTGGCAAGTGCGGATGAAGCCGGGCAAGCCGCTTGCGTTTGGCTGGCTGGACAAGGTTCCACTGTTAGGATTGCCTGGCAACCCGGTGGCCGCCGCGGTCAGTTTCGAGCAATTTGGACGGCCGGCAATCCTGAAGATGCTGGGTTGTCGACACCTTGATATGCCGGTGGTGGTGGCAACGCTGACCGAGGCGGTTGACAATCGCGGACACCGGCGGCATTACGTGCGAGCTTTGGTCGAGCCAAGTGAAGACGGATTCACCGTGCGGCCGGCCGGCGATCAAGGCGCGGGGGTGCTGATGTCTCTCGCCCGGGCCAACGGACTTCTGGTGGTTCCCGAGGAGAAAGAGGTGGCGGCGCCCGGTGAACGTTTGACTGTCCAGATGATCGACTGGCGGCTTGATTGAGTTGATGAAGCGGTCCCACCCAACCGGGCCCAAAGGAGTGAAGATGCCGTCACTGCGCGGAGCGCCTCTGAAAGGCATGGGAGCTATTGGCACCGTGCGCAGCTTTGCGAATGTGCTGCGCGAGCTCAGCTTCGACGAGATTCGAGACGAGGCGTTGCGGACGCCGCGGCTCTTGATCCTGACGCCTGACGAGAAGTCAGCCGCGGATCTTGCGCGCGGCCTGACCGGCGTCGAGTTTCCCAGCGGTGTCGTTCTTCATCCGATCGGCGAGCACGTGGCCGATCTCGAAGGTAACGACGCGATTGTGGTCGACGATCCGTCCAGTCTCGGTGCTGCCCGGCGCGTGCGCGAGCGATTGCCTGGCGCGAGTCGCACGGCCATTGTGGAGCTCGCCGCGTCCGATAGTGGTTCGCCGGAACAGCTTGCCCGGATCCGAGAAGCGATCGTCTCACGTAATCTTGATCGCGTACCGGCGGTTGGACGGGCATATCCCGCCTTCCGTGAAGCGGCGGTCAAAGCGCTGATCGACGAAGCAGCGATTGCAAACGCGCAGTTTGCACTCGTCTCGAACATCCCGGCCGTGATTCCAATAGTGGGCTCACTCGCGGCAGCCGGCGCGGATTTTTTGGTGCTGACGAAGAACCAACTGATGCTGATTTACAAGATCGCGGCGGTGCACGGGCGCGATCTCAGCGATCAGTTCGCGGTCATGCGGGAGATGGCGCCAGTCGTGGGGGCGGGGTTGCTCTGGCGCACCGTCGCCCGCGAGACGGCGTCATTCTTCCCGTTTCTTGCGGGCACCGTACCGAAAGTGATCATCGCATTTACGGGGACCGTCGCGGCTGGGCGCGGGATGGATTTCTACTACCGACATGGTCGAAAACCGAGCCGCGAGCAGATGCGAAAGTACTACGAGCAAGCCGTCGAGACGGCGCGCAACCTTCCGGTTCTTCGCGCCGGTAAGAACGGACGCAAACCGGACGATTAGTCCCGACGCGCCCACGAGCGGCTGCGTTCGACCGCGTCCCGCCAGCGATCGTACCGGTCGTTGCGTTGCCGATCACTTAGCCGCGGTTCGAACCGGCGATCCTCGACCCAATGGCCGCTAATGTCTTCGGTGGAGCTCCAGACGCCGGTTGCCAGACCGGCAAGGTAGGCCACGCCGAGCGCGGTGGTTTCCGTCGTCTTCGGTCGTACGACCGGCACGCCCAGAACGTCGGCTTGAATCTGCATCAGCAGGTCGTTGGCCGCGCCGCCGCCGTCGACCCGCAGCTCGGTGAGCACGACGCCGGAATCAGCCCGCATAGCATCGACGACGTCCCGTGTCTGGAACGCGATCGCGTCGAGCGTGGCGCGGGCAATGTGCGCGGCCGTCGTCCCGCGGGTAATGCCGACAATCGTGCCGCGGGCGTCCTGGTCCCAATAGGGCGCGCCGAGTCCGCTCAGGGCAGGGACGAAGACAACGTCGCCGCTCTCCTCGACCGAACCGGCAAGGGCTTCGACGTCGGATGCGCGCTCGATGATGCCAAGCCCGTCGCGGAGCCACTGCACCGCCGCGCCGGTAACGAAGATCGCGCCTTCGAGCGCGTAATAAACCGAGTTGTTCAAGCACCAAGCGATTGTCGTGAGCAGCCGGTGTTTGGAAGCAACCGGCGTCGTCCCAGTTTGGAGGAGTAGGAACGAGCCGGTGCCGTAGGTGTTTTTCGCTTGCCCTGAGGCGAAACACGCCTGACCGAAGAGTGCCGCCTGTTGATCGCCGGCCACACCGGCCACCGGTAGCGACGCGCCGAAAAGGCCGGCGTCGGTCTCGAAGTGAATACCACTATTCGGGACAACGGTCGAGAGCAGGCTTGGCGGGATGTTGAGGTCGCATAGCAAATCGTCGGACCAGTCGAGCGTGCGTAGATCAAACAGCATTGTCCGCGAGGCATTTGCGTAGTCGGTGATGTGGCAACGACTGCCGGAGAGATTCCACATTAACCATGAGTCGACCGTCCCGAAGCGCAGTTCCCCAGCCTCCGCTCGGGACCGCAACGCGTCATTTTGATCCAGTTGCCACGCGATCTTTGTCGCGGAGAAGTACGCGTCGGGTACCAGACCGGTGATCCGTTGGTAGGTGTCGGCCATGCCGCGGTCGACGATGTCGTCCACGAGTTGAGCTGATTGGCGGCTCTGCCAGACAATCGCCGGCGCCACCGGCTCACCGGTTTCGGCGTCCCAGATAAGCGTTGTCTCGCGTTGATTGGCAATTCCTATGGCCGCGATCTGCCGCGGTCCGCCGGCGATTTGGTGGATGGCCTCACCGGCGACCCGACGGGTCACGTCCCAGATCTCTCGACCGTCCTGATTGACCCAGCCCGGACGGGGGTAATACTGGGTGATTGGTTCTTGTGCGACAGCCCGTGCTTGGCCGTGCTGATCGAAGACAATCGCTCGGCTCGAAGTTGTACCTTGATCGATTGCCAGCACCAGACGATCCACTGGCGACTCCTAGGGGCGTGACTCGTCACTTCCTCGCCGCTTGCCCCACTACGAAGACGGGGCTTTACAGTCCGAAAGCTGCCAATCGCTCGCGCAACTCTTTGACGCCAATGCCAAGGAGCGAGGCGGCGGCAACGCGGTCGCCGTCGGTTTGCGAAATCGCCTCCGACAGGGCAAGGCGTTCGACGTCGTGGAGAAGTTCTTCCAGCTTGGCTCCCCGGCGAATGCGCTGCGCGACGTCGACGAAGCGGCGATTGTCTGTACCGGAGAAGGAGATGTGGTCCTCAGTGATGACGCCGCCTTGGGCCAGCACCGCCGCCCGCTCCATGATGTTTTCGAGCTCGCGCACGTTGCCCGGCCATTGATAGTCGGTCAACATGTGCATCGCGCCCAGGCTGAGTTTTGCCGGACGGGAACCAGGCAAATAGCGATGCTTGTGAAGGAAGTGTTCAACCAGCAGTGGGATGTCGTCGTGGCGGTCGCGGAGCGCGGGCAAATGGATGGCGATGACGTTGAGCCGGTAGTAGAGGTCCTCGCGGAACCGCCCTTCCTCGATTTCCTGGGTCAGCACCTTGTTGGTTGCCGCGATTACACGTACGTCGACTTTGACCGTGACTGAGCCGCCGACCCGCTCGAACTCACGCTCTTGCAAGACGCGAAGGAGCTTTTTCTGGGTGGCGAGGGACAGCTCGCCGACCTCGTCGAGAAAGATAGTACCCTTATTGGCCATTTCAAACCGGCCCTTGCGCTGATTGATCGCACCGGTGAAGGATCCCTTCTCATGACCGAACAACTCGCTTTCCAGCAGCGTTTCTGGTAAAGCCGCGCAGTTGACTTTGATCAGCGGACCGCGCGCGTAGCTCGACCTGTTGTGGAGGATGGACGCGACAAGCTCTTTGCCAGTGCCGGTTTCACCGCTGATCAGCACTGTCGCGTCGGAGCCCGCGACCTTCCCAATCGTCTTGTAGACCTCTTGCATGGCCTGGCTGTTGCCAACCATAACGTCGCTGGGATCTCGCTCGCCGAGGCGGCTCGAGAGTTCAAGCACCTGGTCGCTGAGGGTTTGGCGGTCAAAGAACCGCTGGACCGTGAGTAAGACATCTTCGAGATCGAACGGTTTGGTAATGTAATCGTAGGCGCCGTTCTGCATCGCCTCGATGGCGACGTTCGACGTGCCGAACGCGGTCATAATGATGATTGGCAGTTGTTCCGCGCGATCGGTGCGCGCCGCGCGCAGGACTTCCAGCCCGGTCTGTTCAGGCATCCGCACGTCCATGATTACGAGATCGGGGCGGTCTTTGGCGCCGTTTTGCAACGCGGAAAGGACCTGCGGTCCGTTTTCCGCCTCGGCGATGTCGTACCCTTCATCCTGGAGCAGATCGCGCAAGACGCCGCGAATCGACGCATCGTCGTCGGCGATGAGGATTCGCTGCATGGAACCAGACGTCCTTTCGCGCATACGGGCGCGTGTTTACGGCGAGATCGCGCTTGGTTTCGCCCCTTGACAGTCGGTAGAGTATACACAGACGGTTGATTCGGATATTCCCGGAATCGGCCAGTTTCGGTATGGCATAACTCGCGGACGGGATGTGGGCATGGCGTTCGAACGGATCGTCCTCATCGGTTTCAGCGGCACCGGCAAGAGCACGGTCGCGCGCCTCCTGGCCAATCGCCTCGGGTGGTCGCTGGCCGATACCGACGACAGGATCGTCCAGGAGGTCGGGCAGGATATTCCCGCGATCTTTGCAAGCCTGGGAGAATCTGCATTTCGAGACATCGAGCGTCGGCACTTGCTCGCTGCTTTGGGACGTCAGCGGGTCGTCGTGGCCACGGGTGGCGGCGCGGTCGTCGATCCATCCGTCTGGGACGGCGAACTTCTCGGAGCAAAAAAGACGCTCGTAGTCGCGCTCGATGCGGCGCCTGAGACGACGTTGGCGCGGTTACGTGAACAAGAATTGCAGGATGGCGCGGCAGTCTCGCGCCCGCTGTTGCAGGGCGATGATCCGTTGGCTCGGATCGCTCTACTCAAGGCAACTCGACAGGGTGCGTACGACCGCGCCAACATCACGATCGTCGTCGACCAGATTTCGTCAGCGAACGTCGCTGGCGAGATTGAGAATCTGCTTCGATTGGACAATCATCTCGAGCCGTCGCAGGTTCTTGACGCCCCTGGTGGACGGTCGGAGATATATATTGCGCCCGGTACAACTGACTCGATTGGCGATCTTGTGCGTCGTCGTTGGCCTAAGACAAGACGATGCTGGGTCGTTACCGACGAGAATGTCGGTCGGTTTCATCTTGACGCCCTCACCGAAAGGCTGGGCAAGGCCGGGCTTCGAGTGGAGAGCCGGGCTGTGCCCGCGGGCGAGAGTAGCAAAAGCCACGCGGTTGTCGAAACGCTATATGGCTGGATGCTCGATGCAGGGATCGAAAGATCTGATGTGGTGCTCGCCTTTGGCGGCGGAGTTGTAGGAGACCTGGCGGGGTTTGTCGCCGCAACCTGCCTGCGGGGTGTGGGGTTGGTGCAGGTGCCGACGAGTTTGTTGGCCATGGTCGACAGCAGCGTCGGCGGGAAGACGGGAATCAATCACCGCGCTGGCAAGAATCTGATTGGCGCCTTTTATCAGCCGCAACTTGTCGTGATCGATCCGTCACTGCTCGCTACGCTGCCCCCGCGGGAACTCGTTTCCGGATGGGCAGAGGTGCTGAAACACGGCGTTATCC
>JBOGUE010000704.1:0-5834 GCA_050695955.1 Thermomicrobiales bacterium
GGCGAGAAACGGCACGAACCGGCCCGGTTCATGGTGGGCCTGGACGAGCGCGCGCAACCGGTCGTAGAACGCATCGGTAATCTGGAAGTCGTTGCCGCAGTGCGCCCCAAAATCGACGGCGGCAACATGGTGCAGGTAGTCCCAATAGGCAGCGGCGTCACCCGAGCCAACAGTCTCGCCTGACTGCCCGTGGGGATCGCCCCAGTACAGCGGCATTTGCTCGGTAGCGGCACTCGCGACGAGGCATGGATTCGCCGTCGCGCGCAATCCGGCCGCTGTGTCCGCCGCCTCAACCCGCCAAATCCCATCACTCGGGAAGACGACGCCCTCGAACCGGTGGACACCACCGTCCGCTGGCCCAAACGTGTACGGTGACGGCAGGGTAACCCCGTCAGTACCGCCGTCGCCTGCTTGGAACGTCACCTCGCCGTCGTAGGTAGACGCGACGTTGCCCCAGGCGTCCATTGCCCGCACGACGAGCCAGGTGGGCTCCCTAATCAGCGCCGTCGATGGGCCGATCAGCGTCAAACTGGCCGCCGGTCCGGCGACGATCGGCACCGATACATCCTCAACCGGGAGGTACGCGCCGGCGCCGGCCGGATCAACCAGGAGCCGCATTGCGAAGCCCGGCTCCGCGAAGGTCTGCGCCCGTAGTCCAGGTCCACCGCCACCGCGGTCACCAAGCGTGATCGTGACCGTGTCACCCGGCGCCAGGTGCCCGTCGATGACGCTGACCGCCACGCCTTGCCGCCACGGGCGGACAAAGGCCTTGCGATTCCAGGCCAGGCGGAGCGTGGCGTCCGCCGTCGTCGTCGCGCGGACGAAGTCCGGCCCGGCCGGATCCTCGACTTGCGGCTCGCCCCAGTCGCACATCTGGCGAACCGCCAGCATGAGGCTGCCACCGTCATCAACGCCGTACCGGCCGACGGTGTAGGTCACCGTCCAGGTGACGAAACATCCGGCCACGACCGGTTCGGCCGGCATAATCGTCGCGGTTCCCGGGCCCACCGTCTTGACGCGGTCGCTGTCACTCATGCTCGCTCACGCACTCCTCAGCGAAGAATGGATCAGGTGCTACGCCGCCGAGTATCGCCGAGCAATCTGAACTTGTGAACAGCGAGCGATCAGACCTATGCCGCGACGAGCAGCGCCGTCGCGTACATCACCGCGATGCCGGCGGCGAGGCCGCCGAGGGTGCTCCAGGTCAACGCCGGTTCGCCGTGCTGCGACTGACTCCGGGAGATCAGGCGGCCGACCTCGACGATGACTTGGAGGATCGCGCCGACGCCGACGGCGAGGAAGACGGCGGTCCAGAAGGGCGAGAAGGTGAAGGCGCCGATCCAGGTGCCGAGGATCGCCGGCCCGCCCGCCACTGCCGCTAACCCGGCGAAGTGGGCCAAGGAGGGACGCTGCCGGACGAGCGGCGAGGCGATGCCGACCCCCTCGGTCACATTGTGCAGCGTGAAGCCGACGATGAGGAAGACGCCGAGCGCCGCCTCGCCGATGGCAAACGCGCTGCCGATTGCCAGCCCTTCACCCAGGTTATGTAATCCGATCCCAAACGCGATCTGATACGCGAGTCCGAGGCCACCATCGGCCTTTTGGCGGGCACGGAGCGAGCGACCGGCGACGACGAGCAGGCCCGCCGTCAGCAGCGCCAGGACCGGGATCAGCACGGCGGCGTCGAGCGACGCCGGCGCGGCCAGGGCCACCTCCCGCGCCTCCTCGAACATGTCCACCACCAGGAAGGCGAGCAACCCAATCGTCAGCGCCAGGATGGCGTTCATTGCCCGCCGGCCGAGCCGCCGCATGAACGGGTACCAGAGCAGGCCCAACGCCACCGGCACAACCCCGACGTAGAGCCCAACCAGCCCGTAGCGAACAAAACTCTCGCCGTCGGCACTGGGACTCTCGACCGCGACCGGCACCTCGGCCTCGAAGACGACGCCCGTCTCACTGAGCAGGGCAATGCCGTGCGCCTCGTCCTGCACCCAGTCATACGGTATGGTGATCGTCGCCGACTCCAGCCGGCCCAACTCCCCTGCCGGGTCGATCGTGAACTGCCAGTACGCCTCGTCCACCAGGACCTGGGCAATCGTGATCGGGTCCGGCCCGTCGTTGACGACCTCCAGCTCGATCATCCCCGGCTCCGGCAGCCGCACCTGCTGCACGGAGAGCGTCTCGATCGGCGGCACGCCGCGATCGCCCAACCCGCCGTCCGTCGCCACGATCACCGCCAGCACGCCGGCCAGCAGGACCAGCGGCAGCAGTGCGTAGAAGAGCGTCGATCTGGACGATCGCCGTGTCCCGATTTCCTCGGCCGGTGTTGTCAACGTCGTTTCGGTCATCACTCAGCCTCTAGGCGTTAGGCGTTAGGCGTTAGGCGTTAGGGGGACGACGACGTAGTTCCTAACGCCTAACGCCTAAGCCCTCATCGAACGTCGAACACGCTCATCCATCCGAGCTCGGCGAACTCGGAGACGTGGGCGTGGAACATGTACAGTCCCGGCTCGTAATCCCGATAACTGAATTCGAGGATGCCGCGTTGCCCCTGTACCTGGGAGATGGTGTCGATGCGGCGCAGGTTCGGTTCCAGGTTCGTGCCGGTGTCGTAGTAGTCGAAGAAGTTGGCGTGCAGGTGGAGCGAATTGATGAGGTCGAACTCGACCAGATTGAGCAGATAGATCCGGATCGGCCGGGTGCGGTCGACCGGGATCGGGTGCTTCATGTAGTGGAAGGCGACGGTGTTAACGGCATAGACCTCGTTCTCGGCGTCGAAGGTGGTGTCGAAGGCGTTCATCACCATGACGAACTCCTGCCACTCCGCCGACTCGGAAAAGTCTGGATGACGCCGTCGCGCCGCCTCGCCGTGCTTGGCCGGGTCCGGGTTGATGATGAAGGCGCCGTAGAGTCCCTTGTGAATGTGGCGCTTCAGGGGCGTCGAGTGACAGTGGTAGAGATGGCAGCCATACGGCTTGGCCTCGAACTCGTAGACGAAGTGCTCGCCCGGCAGGATGTCGCCGCGCCCGATGCCGCTGACGCCGTCCATGAAGCTGCTGTGGATGCCGTGGAAGTGGAGCGTATGGGGGTGGGAGCCGTTGTTGACGAAGTTGACCCGCAGGCGGTCCCCCTCGTTGGCGCGGATGGTCGGGCCGGGCACCTGGCCGTTGTAGGTCCAGGCCGGGAAGAAGACGCCGGGGGCGATTTCGATCTCCTTGTCGACGGCGACGATGTCGTACTCGCGCACGACCGTGCCGTCCGCCATCGTCGTCGGCTCGCCGTAGTGGAAGGTGGTGATGTAGACCGACGGGTCGAACCCCATCCGCGCCACATCGACGTCGCCGACGGGCAGATTGTTGGTGCCGTGCCCCTCGTGCTCGCCGCCCTCTTGGTCCTGGTGCGCGAATTCCTTCTGTCCCGGCTGTGCGGTCGGTCCCGCGGCCGTGCCGCCATTCGGCAGCAACAACGGCACGGTCGCCGCGGCCCCCGCGACCGCACCGCCGGCCGCACCGAGGCGGAACAAGGATCGCCTGTTGAGTCGCTGGGGAAGCATGATTGGTCCGTTCTCAATGATCGAATTGCCCGATGAGCAAATCGTAAATTTGTTTGCGCTTTTTGTCAAGATAGCCTGGACTAAATTCGCGTAGTCATCATCGCGGTGTCATCAATGCGTGTGGTGTGGTTGTGTCAATCGGGAGGAACCCGCGGCCCTTCTGCCACCCGGCATGCCGCGAGTCCCGCCGGCGAGTCGAGCGAGCAGCCGCGGAAGGAATCCGGTAAATGACCGGCCGCCTCCGGTTGCAGGGTGACGTGGGCGATGGCGAAGCGGTCGCGCAGGAGGTTCGCCAGGTCGAGCAGGACACCGGACCAGTCGCGCTGGCCGGTAACCTCGATGTGGCCGCTGAGAGCGATGAGGCCAGAGGTGACGGTCCAGACGTGCAGGTCGTGGACGTCGATTACGCCGTCGACGCCGGTCATCGCGGCGCGGATCTCGGCAGCGTCGAGGTGCGCCGGCGTCGCCTCCAGTAACACCTCGACCGACTCCCGCAGCAGCCGCCACGAGCCCCACAGGATGAGGAGACCGATCCCCGCCGAGAGGATCGGGTCGGCCAGGCGCCAGCCAGTGGCGAGCATGATCACCGCCGCCGCGATCGCCCCGACCGAGCCGAGCATATCGCCGATGACGTGCAGGAAGGCGCCGCGGGTATTCAGGCTGTGCTGGCGCCCGCCGCCGCGGGAGAGCACCCACGCCGACGCGGCGTTCGCGGCGAGTCCGGCAACGGCGACCACCAGCATGGGGCCGCTGTCGATCTCAGGCGGCTCGTCCAGGCGCTGGAACGCTTCCCAGAAGACATAGATCGAGATCGCGATCAGGCTGCCGGCGTTGACGAGGGCCGCCAGGATTTCGACCCGGAGGAAGCCGAAGGAGCGGGCGGGCGTGGCCGGGCGACGGGCGAGCCAGATGGCAAAGAGGGCGAGGGCGAGGGCGGCGGCGTCGGTCGCCATGTGCCCGGCGTCGGCCAGCAGCGCCAGCGACCCGGTCAGCAACCCACCGATGACCTCGACGATCAGGAAAACGCCGGTGATGCCCAGCGCGACGGCAAGCGGGCGCGGATCCGTCCGCTCCATCGACTCGTAGCCGTGTCCATGCCCGTCGTCGATCAGATCACCTCGCCGGTCTCCGGGTCGTACTCGATCACCTCTTTGCCGTCGGCCTTGGCGGGGTCGAAGGTGCCGTCGAGCGCGGGCGGCTGGTCGGAGGGAATGGTAATCGTGTCAGGGTTGCCGTCGCTGACATAGAGCATGGTGGGGTCGCTCTCGAACGACGGAAACCAGGTATCCAACCCACCCCAGTCATCGAGAACATCCTGGTTGAATGCCTGAATACGGGGCGTCCACATCGGATCCCATTCGGTGCTCACCGGCGACACCGCCGGGTTCGAGCCGACTTGCAGCGATCCGAGCAGGTGGACTGTGCCACCGTTGTACTCGAAGCCGTTCCGCATCCATTCCCGCTGGTTCTCGCGCTCGTCGGCAAGAGGATACATGCCGAAGGGGACAACGAAGATGTCAGCCTCGATCTCGGGCACGATCTCCTGCAGTGCCGCGATCGCCCCGCCGATCTCCGTCTTGAACGTCTCGTCGTCGACATCCTGAATGCTCTCGTGATTCAGCGTGTGATTGCCCACCTCATAGCCATTGTCGAGGAGCCAACGCAGCTTTTGTTCGCAGTAGGGTGTTTGGTCGCTCTCAGCGGTCGTCCCCTGCCGATTGAAGCACGCGGTCGGCAACACGCCGAAGAAACCGCCCCGGCCGAAATCCGGGTGTTCGCCGTAGAACGCCTCCATGACGCCGACCGCCGAGTTCGGATCGATCTCAACCGAGCCATCGTCGTTGATCAGGAAACGGAACTGGTCGGCCGTCGAGTCGTCAAAGGTGAGGGCTACTGGATGCTTGCCAGCCGGGGCGGCGATCTGATTGAGAAAGATGTCGCGAAGCGGGACGACGTAAAAGTTATGCTCATACAGCCATTCGAGGTCGGCCCGAAAATGGTCGTACGTCCGGATGAATTGCTCCTCGTCGTCCGGGTCGGTTGTGAAGTTGTGATACTCGAGGATTGGGATCTGTCCCAACTCGTTCGGCTGGAGTTCCACGCGCGCTTCGGCAGTCAGCGGGCCGGACGGTAGATCGGATGCAATGTCGGCTGGAGGGGGGGGGCCCTCGCTCGGCGGGGGTTCATCCTCGGGGGTCGTTGTCTGGTCCTGGGGCGGTTCCGTGGTCCGCGTTTGCTGAGGGACCTGAGGCGTCGGCTCGACCCCCGCCACGACCGGAGG
>JBOGUE010000705.1:0-4549 GCA_050695955.1 Thermomicrobiales bacterium
GGGCTGAGCAACTCGGCCCTGGGGACATGCCCCGTCCGTTGCACGCCGTCCCATTGCCCCGCTCGAGCAAGAGGTCCGGTTTCTTGACTAGCCATATCGGCCGGGACGACGACGAGGGCGACTGGGACCGGACCGACCAGCGGTTGTCGGCGGCCGACTTCGACGCCGATCCGTACGCGGGGTTGGCGGGTCGGCGGCACGCGCGGACACGCGTCAAGACCCCGCGCAACCGGGACGATCAGCCTCTCCCCGCCGGCCGCCGCCGGCTGAGTCGCCGCGAGCGCCGCACGATCAAAGAGCAGTACCGCGCCAAGACCTCGATTCCGGCGCCGATCCGGCGCCGCGTCGAATCGGAGGCAGGCAGTCGTGGACACTGGGCGCTAAAGCTCGGCGGCCTGCTTGGGATCAGCCTCGTGCTCGTGACCCTCGGCGCGGGACGTTTTTTCGGCGCGAGCGGGGATCCGGAACCGACGCCGACGACCGCGGCGCAGGTTGCGATCACCGGCTCCCCGACGGCCGCACTTGTCCCTTCACCGTTGCCCACTGCCGAGTCCGGACCGACCGTCACCCCGACGCCGAATCCGCGCTATGCCGGGAAGGTCGTCTGTCTCGACCCTGGTCACGGCGGGTCGGATCGCGGCTACGAACGGGAAGAGAATGAGATCGCCCCGGCGATGGAGGAGGCCCACTACAACCTGGCGTTCGCCCGGGCGGTGAAGGCGCGCCTCGAGGCCCACGGATTCGTCGTCGCTATGACGCGAAACGACGACGTCGACGTCAACGCCGCCGGTGACGATGCCAACGGCGACGGCAAGACCTTCGCGAACCAGCGCGATTTGCCAGATAAGACGCGCGCCGGCAACATCGACGAGTTGCAGGCGCGAATCAACGTTTGCAATGCGGCGGGCGCGGACTTGCTCGTCTCGATGCACATCAACGGCTTCCCCGACCCATCCGTGCGCGGCTTCGAGACGTGGTACAGCAACCGCCGGACCTTCTCGGCCAACAACCGCTTCTTCGCCAGCCTCGCCTTCGAGGAGATGGGCCAGCAGATGCGGCGGGCCGGATACGACGCGGTGGCGCGGGAAGTGAACGACGACGACGACGCACACGTCGAGATCGGACGCGACGCCTTCGACACCTATCTGATCACCGGCCCGGCCCAAGAGGACCGGATCGTCCCCAGTGCCATGCCCGGCGCCATCGTCGAGGTCCTCTTCATCTCCAACCACCAGGATGCGGCCTTCCTCGCCAGTAACGACGGCCGCAACGCCGTCGTCACTGCCTACGAACAGGCCGTCTTGCGGTACTTCGATACCGCCCCTGAGCCAAGTCTGGAGCCGTCGCCGTCGCCGGTGGACGACGAAGACGCGCGAGGCTGAGGTGCGACGGGTTGAGCGAACGTCGAGGAATCGACGCGTCCTGTAGTATTGAGATCGTGAGAGCGCCGCATGCCTGATCAGATGACTATTGAGGCCTACATGGCAAAGGCAGAGGAAAGCCTGGCGACCGCGGAGAGTGAGTTTGCCAGCCACCGTTTCAACAGTTGCGCAAATCGCTGCCACTACGCGTGCTACCAAGCCGCAATCGCGGCACTCTTGCGCGCCGACATTGGCCCGCGCAGCCAGCGCGGCCATTGGGGACATGAATATGTTCATGCTGCATTTGAGGGTGTCTTGATCGAGCGCCGCAAGCTGTATCCGGGCAGTCTGCGAGATGTTCTGCCAAAGGGTCACGAGTTACGGCAAATAGCCGACTATGGACGCCAGTCGGTCACACAAAAGCAAGCCGATCGGATGCTGCACCGCGGTCGAGCGTTTGTACAGGCTGTCAGGCTACCGGGA
This sequence comes from Thermomicrobiales bacterium, assembly GCA_050695955.1. Classification (GTDB taxonomy): domain Bacteria; phylum Chloroflexota; class Chloroflexia; order Thermomicrobiales; family UBA6265; genus JBOGUF01. Next base: position 1,845 of record JBOGUE010000705.1, read on the forward strand.
GGTTATCGCCAATGAGGTACGTCGATCAGTTGATGGAAGAGCTTGAGGCGCGCCTGAGAAATGAGCCGCGCATCCAGGACGCCGTCACGGAAATGCAAAGCCTTATCCGAGCTCGGTATCCTCAGGCGAAGTTTGAGGTGGGTTTTGGTGAGGAGCCGATTGGGCTATACATTACGGCAACAATCGATATCGAAGACCTGGACGAGGTGGACGACGCTTATTGGGAACGGCTGAGGGATCTCCAATTGAGAGAGGGATTACCAGTCTACGTCCTCGTCGTGCGCCCGCTTGAGCGGACGATGGAGACGCCGCGGCAGCGGCAGAAGACGGCGCATTCGGCCTGATGACGGGAAGCCGAGGAAGAAACCGCTCACCATTACTTGGACGCCGCGCGTTTGTCGGCGGTCTGATCGGCGTCGGCGCCGCCGGGATCGCGACATCGGCGTACGGCATCTCCCGGTTGATGGACGAGAATACTGCAACGCCGGCGCCCGGCTCGGATCGGCTGGCGGCCAGCCCGGCGACAACGCGTGGGCCCGCGGCGAGCCCGGCGGCCAGCCCAGCGACTCGGTCGGCAGCGCGGCTGGGTCCACGCGCGCAAACGAGCACCGCCCTTTCCCTCGCCTCCGACCAGGCGCTGGTTGCCTCGCCCCGGCTGCCGCTCTTTGGCGTCGGCGAAGAGGACGTCGCCCGTCTACTGAGCGGCGACGTTCGCGATTGGTACGATGCCGGCTCGCCGGTCGATATGCCGGTGACGTCGCTGGCGCTCGATGGACAAGTGCCGGAGGGGGCCGCGCCGGCCGAGACGGTGGCCGACTACGAGGCGCTGGTCGAGGCGCTCGCGGCGACGCCTGGTGGCGTCGCGGTCGTGCTGCTCGCTGAGGTGGACTTTCGGGTCAACGTCCTTGCGGTCGGAGGCTTCGACCCGCTACGCGAAGCAGAGGACGCAATTCGGATCGGGGTCGTCGGCGACATCGTGCCCGGGCGCAACGTCGACAACAAGATGCGCGCCTACGGCGACTTCACGCATCCATTCCACCGCGTGGCCGCCGAGCTGAGCTCGTACGACCTGGCGTTCGCCAACCTAGAGGGGAACCTCTCGGCCAACATCGCCCCGCCGGCCGACGCCCACACCTTCTCCTTCATCTCCGACCCGGCGATGATCGAGGGAATGAAGCTGGCCGGGATCGACGGTTTGACGCTGGCCAACAACCACAGCACCTGGAATAGCGCCGGGTGGGGCGTTCAGGCGCTGCTCGATACGCTCGAAGCCCTGGATGCCGCCGGCATGACGCGCTTCGGTGCGGGGCGAAACCTGGCCGAGGCGCGCGCGCCGTGGGTCGCTGAAGTCAACGGCACGCGCATTGCCGTACTCGGCATCGACGGCGTGACGGCGAACGAGGAGCCGCGGGCGAGCGGGGCGACGGTCAACGAGTCGTGGCTCGGCGCGGCGCAATACGCCGGCGCCACGGACGACACGCCCGGCACCAATCCGTTCATCAGCGATCAGCACCTGGCCGACATCGGCGCCGCGGCGGAGGAGTACGACGTCGTCATCCCATACTTCCACATGGGTGTCGAATATGTCGCGGTCCCGCCAGATTGGGCCGTCCAGGCGACGCATGCCGCCCTCGACGCCGGCGCGACCATGGTTGTCACCAACCATCCCCACGTCATCCAGGGCATGGGCACCCATGAAGGGAAGCCGATCGTCTACTCCCCCGGCAACTTCATCTTCGACCAGATGTTCAGCGTCGAGGTCCGCACCGGCCTGATCCTGGAGATCGTGCTGCGGGGCAACAGGGTCGTCGGTCTGCGCCCCAAGGGGGTCGAGATCGTCGACTTCCACCAACCGCGCCTGATGGCCGCCGGCGAGCACGCGGCGCTGATGGACCGCTTCTGGTGGGCGACCGACCGCCTGGCGTCTGGAGCCGGATAGCCAGGCCCGGATTCGCGGTCTAGGCGCGGACGATCACCTTGCCACCACGCGCCACGATCAGCAGATCGCGGTTGCCACGCCGGAATTGCACCTCGACCCCTTCGACCAGATCGACGGTGAGGACGTCGGTGAAGACGACGGTGGCGGCCGCGCCGATGGCGTCCACCCGCCGGATCGACGGCCAGAGGGTGAGCATCGTCGCCGGCCGTCCGTCCGTGCCGGGAACGGTGACCTGATAAACGGCGGCGTTCGGCAAGCGGAACGGCGCGTTCGCGGCGACGCCGTCCAACGTCTCGGCGACGAGATCGACGCACCGCGCATTGAAGGCGACCTGTTGGATGCGGCGTTTTACCGGCGGCGTGCCCGAGTTGATCATCGCGTAAGTATGCCCGCATTCGGGTCTGCTACCCTTCTTGGCGCAGACCAGGCGCAATCGACCGGCAGACCAACGAACAGCGAGGGAGCAACATGGACGAGACCGTGGCCACGACCGAACCGGCGGCCGCCGAGCGCCAGGTGGCGATCGCCGACATCGAGGCCGCGCGCGAGCGTATCGCTCCCTACCTCTCCCCCACCCCGCTCTTCGACACCCAAACATTGAGCCGGATGACGCACACGAACCTCCGGCTGAAGGCGGAAAACCTGCAGCGGACCGGCTCGTTCAAGGTGCGTGGCGCACTGAACGCCGTGCTCCAACTCTCGTCGGAACAGAAGGCGTGCGGTGTCGTCACCTTCTCGGCCGGCAATCATGGGCAAGGATTGGCCT
>JBOGUE010000706.1:0-5077 GCA_050695955.1 Thermomicrobiales bacterium
TTCGGGGCGGGAACGGCGGTGCAGGCGCGGGCCGCGGCCCGCGCCTGCACCGCCGTTCCCGCCCCGAAGATGCCCCGCGGGTCCTCGCTGAGGCGCCCTCGCTGCTTGGCCCCGACCATCCCGCGCAAGTTGCGGGCGAAGTGGACCTGGCAGCGTTGCCAACTGGCGCCCTGAAAGTGCCGCTCAATCGCCGCCGTCAGGCCCCGGTGGTCGTCGCTCGTCACCAGTTCGACGCCGCGCAGCCCGCGATCCTGCAGCCGCGTGCAGAGCTCGTGGTAGGTCGCCTCGCTCTCAGCGAGCGGCTCCGCCACGCCGCCAACTCCGGGTCCAAGCGCCCGACGAGCGCCGAGACCTGGCGCTTCGAGAAGACCGTCCCGCGGAGTTCTGCCGTGATCGCGGCCACGTTGCGGGTCGAGACGCCTTGCAGGTACATCTCCATCAGCGTCGTCACCAGCGCCTGTTCGCTGCGTTGATAGCGGGCGAAGAGCTCGGTCGAGAACGTCCCGTCGCGGTCCTGCGGCACGCGCAGCGCGATTGTCCCCACCCGCGTCGTCAACGTGCGCGGTTTGGCACCGTTGCGGTACCCGGTTCGCCCCGCGCCACGCTCGTAACGTGCCGCGCCCAGGTGCGCGGTCATCTCTTCGTCCAGAATCGCCTGCAGCGCCCGCTCGACGATCCCCCACAGCAAGTCGGGGTCGTCCAGCAGGATCGCTTGTGCCAGGGTCGCTCGTTCACTACCATTGCCTGCGGCCATCGTCTTTCCTCCTCGATCGTGGATCCAACAGTCCCACTATCTTGGAGGACGGTGGCCAGTTTCGTCACCCCGGCCCACCAATTTACAGAACTATAGGGACACAACCAGGGAGTCCAGCGTTTGCCGAGGCGCGCCAGGGCTGCCGCCTGCCAGATCCCAAAACCTCGTGAAGCGTACAGCGATCGGGCGGCGACGTTGTCTGGGGCGACGCGGAGGGCGAGGGCCGGGGCGCCGGCGTGGTGGGCGGCGGCGAGTGTGTCGCCGCGGTGGATCGCCAGCGATGCTGCCGGCCACAGGTCGCCGTAGGCGCCGTCGAAGCACGCGCGGATGTCGGCGACGGCCTCGTCCAACGTGGCGGCGGCCACGCCCGGTTCGTAAGCCTCGTAGTAGAGTCGGCCGAGCGATTGCGTATCGGATAGGCGGCACGGGCGCATCGCGAAGTCGGCCGGTAGATCGGCCGCTTGCACCAGCGTATCACCGACCTCCGCGATCAACGTGAGGAGCTTCCCCATACCCCGATTCCGCGTGATCCGCAATCCGCACCACGCGACCACGATACACGACGCGGCCAAGACGCATGCGCGTCCCGCAATCGCTTCGCCCCAATCATCGGCGCACCTGGCCCGCTGTCAGTCGGCTTCCAGCCGACTTCCGTCACTGAGCCGTGGACTTCAGTCCGCGGCGGCGCTCGATGACCGCAACAATTCGAATTCTTCGGCGCGCGTCGTCAGCCGCTTCGCGCGGATTCGCCCTAAAGCAGCCAGATCAGCAATAGCACGATGATGATCACCAGCAGCAGGCCGCTACCGATGTAGACGCCACCACCACGAGATTCCATTGTGCCCCCTCGTCTTTGATACTCCATGCGCCGTGGCGTATCCGGTAATGCGCCGGCGGTCGGTCCGGCCGGCCGTTGCGCCGCATGGTCGTTCGGTCCTGCCCCTTTCTCGCAGGGTTCGTGCCAGGCGTGTTCGCGCCGAGCGGCAGGCGGCGTACCGTCAACGCTTCGCCTGAGCGCCGGCGCGCGTCCGGTGCACCTTCTGCAATCCGGCCTGCTGCTGGCGGAGGCGTTCCTCCGCGCCGTCGATCTTGCGCCAGGTCCCGTTGCCGTTCGCATCTCGGATCGATGCGAAGAGGGCGAGCCACTCGTCGAACGACAGGGCGGTTGGCGGCTGGTCGAGGTCGAAGCCGCTCTGGCGTTTGACCTCTAGTTCGAATTGCTTCCCGACGAGGTGAGATAGCGCCTGCCGCACCGTTGGTTGCCAGGCGGTGAAGACGGCGACGACGAAGTCGCGATAGCACCGGGCATCCTCCCGCGTCACCAGCGGAGGACCGCGCTTGCGCAGGCGCAACATCACCACGTCGACGCCCGGCGGCGGGATGAAGTCGGTCGGGCGGAAGCGGTGGATCAGCGCCGGTTCGAACCAGGGCTTCAACAGCGACCCGACCATCGACTCTCCCGGTCCGCCGAGGATTTTGGCGGCCGCTTCGCACTGCACGACCAGGTAGGCGTCGTCCGGCGTCCACGCCCCGCCGGTCAGTTTGGTCATGATGGCGGCGGTGATGTTGAAGGGGATGCTGGCAAAGACCTTGTAGGCTGTCGCCGGCAGGGGGAAGGCGAGGAAGTCGGTGGCGAAGACGGCGACGTTCGGCACTCCGGCAAAGCGGCGGCGCAACCGCCGCGCCAGCTCGGGGTCCGCCTCCACCGCCAGCACCTCGTGGCAGCGCTGAGCCAACCGTTCGGTAATGATGCCGGTGCCCGGTCCGATCTCGACGACCAGATCCTCCCCGGAGATGCTCGATTGGGCGAGTAGCCGGTCGACCAGTTTTCGGCTGTGCAAGAAATTCTGCGACAGCGCGATACGGCGGCGAATGGATGAGCTGGACATGGCGTTTCTCCCACGACGAGATCGCCGGGCAAACGACAACGCCGCACCGCCCGAAGGCGCGTGCGACGTCAGCGGAGCCCAATCTCGACCGGGAAGAACGCGGGAAACCCAAACGACCGGCGGTCAATCACTGCCGCCCGTCCTCTGGCGCCCGAGCCCGAAACGCGGAAGGGCTCCGCTAGGCTCGGCGAATGCGAATGAAGGTGACACAGGTTCCCATAGCGAGCGGGAGTCTAGCGGGCACGCCGCGATCGCGTCAAACTTGGGCGGCGTCGTGCCTTATCCGCGCCTGTGCGGCACCCGACTTGCGAGCACATGGGCGACTCGATGGGCGACGTGCGCCCATCGCGACGCGCTTTCGCCGGCGAGTGGACATGCGAACCGATACCACCGACCGAGATCATCAGGAACCACCCCGGCTCACCCGGCGGCGGCTTCTGCTCGGTGCCCTCGCCGGCGCGCAGGCGGTGGGCATCCTCTCCGTGACGCGGAACCAGTGGCGACTGGCATACGAACGCGATTTCGCGGGGTTCGAACCGCTGGACCCTGCCGCCTTCCACGAGTTGGTTCTCAGTCACACCGAAATGCCGGTGCGGCTGGCGTGGGATGAGCTGGCGGATGATGGGGGACGCCGGTTCCGCTTCTCGCTGCCGGAGGCGTCCGCGATCTACCTCTCGGCGACGACGGGGAGCGCCGGCGTCCCCTTCGTCCATCCCCTGATCGTTCAACTGGAGTATGGACGGCGGTATCTCCTCCCGCTCATCCGCTCGTCCCGCGACGGGAACCGCATCCCGAGCGCGGTCAACCTGGGCCGGTTCGACGCCGGCGACCACACCTTCACCCTCCGCCAGGATCCGGCGGTCTCCCTGCCGATCCTCGCCTCCGTCCGCCTGGGCGCGACCCGCCCCGACCCCGACTCGCTGCTGGCGGCGTTCATGGACCATAACCCGGTGGTGAAACTAAAGAACCTCTCCAAAGTGCTCGACGACATCCCCCTGGTCTCCTTCTGCAAGATCCATAAGCGCGGCGCCCGCTACCGCGTCACCTCCTACATCATTTTCTCGTCGGAGAACGGCGGCACGATGCCGGTCTCGCTGATGGCCGCGTACCAAAGGACGGTCGACATCGAGTGGGTGATGGAGCAGCTCTTCGAATCGACCGGCGACGTGATCGCGGCCCGCCGCCGGTTCCAGCGGCGCCACCACGGCACCGAGCCGTTCGCCGGGCGGGAGATGTTCGGCAATAGCCCTGTCCTCGACACGGCGACCCCGAACAACAACTTCGCCGATGGTCGGATCAGACTCTGGCGCTGGACGTTTAGTAACCCCTTCGCCACGCGGATCGACGACCCGATCTACTACTCCCCGAAACCCGTCTTCCTGGCGCCCCACGAGTGGGCGGCCGACATGCTGCTCGCGATGCCGGAACTCCAGCAGTGGAGCCTGTTCGAGGTCGCCCTGGAAGGGTGCGTTGACCTCGCTGACCGCGACGATCCGGCGGTGGCGGCGTTTGCAGCGGATCTGGAGGCGGTGAGCCAGTATCTCCACGTCTCGTACCCGTCGCGCGGATGCCAACTCAAACTCCAGGTGCCGTTGGAACCACCGGAGCCGTCCACCGCGCCCATGCCCCGTTCCGCCGAGCAGGGGTAGGACCGCGGCGTTCAATCTTCGTGCAGCATTGGCGGCCACGCTTGACACGCCAGGTGCTCAGGGCGGTGACAGCCGGAGAAGCTTGGGCTCTCGCGGAATTCGATTGTCGATGACGGCATGCGCGTGGGTGTGAGGCTCGGTGAGCCGTTCGTAGAGTTCGTGCGTGGGGATCCAGTGCCGCCGGTAGCGCGCTTCTACCACCGCTTCCGATCCGACCCAGGCAACGTCCCGGCGGCGAGCCCGCTCGACCATGGTCTCCATATCGACGTCGAGCCAGATGACGTAGTCCCAGTGGCCGGCGAGCTCTGGTCGCCGGAGAAAGGCGCCGTCGACGATGGCAACGGTCTGGTCACCCACCGCATGCCGCTCCTCGGGCAACCACACGTCGTGCAGCGAATCGAAGAGAGCCGTGCGACAGCGCCGGCTGCCGGCGGGGCCGAGGGGGCGCAACAGGAGATCGCGGAACGCGTCGTAATCGTATCCCTCGTCGTAGTAGGAGCGCGGCGTCCATCCGCCGCGCTGGGAACGGAACTTGTGTCCGGGCCGGTGGAAGTCGTCAATGGAGGCGCGAATGACGTCGCATCCACGAGCACGGACCGCCGCCGCGAGTTCATCGGCGAGCGTCGTTTTCCCGGCGGCGGATCGACCCTCGACGGCGACGCGGGTCGGATGTCCGGGCTGGAGCGAGGTCACCGCGTCGGCAAGCGTGGTGACAACCTCGCTTCTCTGACCACCAGGCATCTCTGGCATCCTCCTCATCCCCACGTCGGCACGCCCGAGCATAC
>JBOGUE010000707.1:0-5916 GCA_050695955.1 Thermomicrobiales bacterium
AGGAAGAGCCGGTCGAGCGACTGTCCCGTTTCGGGAAGGTAGACGGTGCGCGGCGGCGACCAGTTGGGGTCGATCCGCTGGGCGGCGGCTGGTTGCGGCTGCACTGCCAGCGGCGACGCCAATGCGACCAGGATTGCCACGACGCCCACGAGCGCCATGAATTGCCGGACAACCGGCACACGAACCATCGAAGAAGTCGAACTCACGGACACCGCCGTCCCCCCTTTGATGCCGGCTCGGGTGCGAGCCGAAGTCGAAGAGACCGTGGGCGTGAGCAGGCCGCCGCTGTCTCCCATAGGTTAATACGCTCAGCCTCTACGATACGTGTCTCCGGCGATGTAATCAACCTTACGAACCGCACGTCTTGGCTGATCGATGAGCGCCTGCCCCGCACGATGACCTACGCCGGACCCTCGATCAGTCCGAGGATCTCCAGCATCTGATCGGCGTGGTCGCCGAAATTGACGTCGACACGCTGGACGCGGACGATGCCCCGCGCGTCGATGATGACGAAGCCCATCTGGCCGACGCCGCTCATCCCGCCCATCGGCTGCCCGGGCTTGGGCAATAGGTCGTATTGACCCGCGACCGCCAGGTCGCGGTCGAGCAGCACCGGGACGCTGATCCCGGTGATCTCCTTCAACTCCCGCGACGCCTCCGGGGTGTCGCTGTTGACGACATAGACGTCCGCCTGCTCCCGTAGCGTTTCGACCGACTGTTGCAGCTCGCCGAGCTGCTCAACGCAGAGCTGTCAGGTGATGCCCATGTGCGAGACCAGGACGATTGGTCGGCCCTGGCCCGGCGTCACCGCATAGCTCTGCCCCTCGGAGTCTGACAGCGAAAAAGCGGGCGCCGGTTTGCCGACGAGGGTGTTCAGGTCCTGCGCGATTTCTGGACCACCCAGCGGGCCGGGCAGGCCGCCCGGTCCGGGCGGGGCTTCCGACTGATCGAGGAGCAGCCAGCCGACGGCCACGGCGGCCACGAGCGCGGCCACCACCAAGCCAAGACGCACCAGTCGCGTCCGCCGGTGCCGGGCCACCGCCACGGCCGCGCGCTGCCGTCGCCGCTCCGCCGTCGCCTGTTGCCGTGTCACTCGCCCGTTCGTGCCCGGATCCGGCTGCCGGTCAACCGGTGCCTGCTGGGCAGCCGGGGTCCGCGCCGCTCGTCGCGATCGCTTCCTGCTCACTGTGCTGCCTCCGGCGTGCCCATCGGCGGGCGTTGGTTTTGCTCTTCCTGGTACCGGCGGTGCTCCGGCGACCAGAGGCTCTTGACGTAGGCGATCACGGCGGCGATCTCCTCATCGCTGAGCCGTTCCTTGAACGGCGGCATCGTCAACTCCGGCGTCTTGTTGAACACGTCGCGCAGGCCATCGCGGATGATCTCCCGTAATTCGGCGTCGCCGTGACGCCAGGTATGGCCGCTGTCGTCGTGCGGCGGGGGCGGTAGGTTGCCGCGGGCATCCGGCTGCTGCCAGTTCGGCACCCCTTCCGCGCTCGCCCCGTGGCACGCCGCGCAGTTTTGGAGATAGATCTGCCGGCCCAGAACGACCTGATCCGAGTCGAGGGTCGGCAGCGGAGCGGGACCGGCCGTCGGGTCGCCGCCGGTGAGCGGTCCCATGGCAAACCACCCAGCCGCGACCACCACGATGAGGCCGATCGCCACGAGCGTCGCGAGGCGCCACGGGCTAGCTCGCCGCATCGCTGTCGGTTGTCGCCGGTAGACGCCACGTCGTCGCGCCGTCCTCGCTCAGGTAGAGCGCGCCGTCGGCGGTAGCGGCGTAGAGCCGCTCTGGCTGACGCGGGTCGAGTGCGACATCCGTGACGCCGCCCGCGGGCAGCCCGTTGGCGGCCGGCTGCCAGGTCTGACCGGCGTCCTCGGAGCGATACAGCGTGGTGTCGTCGGCCGCGTAGACACGCTTGGGCTGCTTCGGATCGATCAGCACGTTTGTAGCTCCAGCGTTGGCGGGCAAACTGCCCACCTGACGCCACCCTCAGAAGCAGTCCATGCTGAGGTACGGCCCGTCCGGCGTGGCGGCGTAGAGCCAGCCGGTGTTCATCGAGCCCTCAAGCGTGGAGTGAGCGAGCGCGGCGATGTCAGCGGGCGGCCCTTCGTCCATCTTTTCCCAATTCCCGCCGCCATCTTCGGTCCGGAACATGCCCTTGCCTTCGATCCAGGCGTAGAGCGTGTCCGGGCGGAAAGAGTGGACGGCGAAGGATGCAACCTCCTGGTTGGGCAGCCCATCGCTTACCGACCGCCAGGTCTTGCCGTCGTCCTCCGAGCGGAGGATCCCGGCCCCCGGGCCCGCCGCATAGATGCTGGACGGGACCTCGGGGCTCGTCGCCACCTCGCGGATCTTCTCGGGATGGAGCTCGTCCGGGAGGGACAGGGGCGTCCAGGTCCGGCCCTCGTCGGCGCTGCGAAAGAGCCCGCCGCCGGTCCGCAGGAGGCTCCCATTGCCGGCAACGGCGAGGCCGGTGGCCGGCCCGGTGGGTGCGGCCATCGGAGGGACGCCGCTGCCGGATAGCGCCGAACGAGCGTAGAAACCGCCGCCGACGAGCAACGCGAGGAGGAGCCCGGACAAGGCGATGCGAACGCTGCGGTGGTTCACGATCTCGTCCTCCGGCGATAATAACGACCGTTCCGGTGACGGCACCCGCCTGCGCTTCCGTGGCATTCCCGCAGAACGGGCTGGTCGTGCGCCGTGGCCCTGAACGCCGCATTGCTTTCTTACACACTGTAGGATAAAGTGCGCCGGGACCTGTGGCAAGCTTGCCCGGAGCGCCTTGTGCATGGGTACACCGAACAGGCAGGAGACTCGATTGGACATCCACCGATACAATCTTGACGGGAGCGGCCTCACCCGGTTCTTCGGCGACCTCGAGGCCCGCATTATGGAGGCGGTCTGGCAGGGAGGCGTGGTCACGATTCGGGACATCTGCGCCGCGCTGGGTCCGGCCTCGCACTACAAGACGGTGATGACCGTCACCAATCGGCTCGTCGAGAAGGGACTCTTGCTCCGAGAGCGGACGGGCGAGCGGGCCCACTTATACTGTGCCGCGATCGGTCGCGAGGCGTTCCTCGCGCAGGTTACGTCCAGCATCGCCAACGGGCTGCTCGGCGACTTCGGGCGGCAGGCGCTCGCCGAGTTCGTTTCGGCGGCCGGCAAGGTCGACCCCGCCTACCTTGATGAACTCGAACGGCTTCTACGCGAGCGGAAGGAGGAAGGCGGCTGATGCGGCACGACCGGATATCGATGTGGCGGTGGAACCGGACGTGGACGCCCGCACTCGTCACGACCGCGGCGATCGGCCTGCTCGCGGCATTTCCCGCCCCGCTTGTCCCGGTCGCCCGCGGTTTTCGGGACCTGTGCGCCCAGTACCCCGTGCTCACATTGCTAACCTACCATCTAGAGCCGATGCCGGTCGCGCTCCTGTTCGGCCTCGTCGCGCTCGCGTTCATGAGCGGGGCGGTTGCGGGGACGACGCGGCTCATGGGGACACTCCGGTTCAACCGACGGCTCGGGCAATACGCCGCCCCGCTCCCGCCTCGCCTCGCGCGGGTGGGTCGACGGCTCGGGCTCAACGACCGACTGACCTACGTCGACGACCCTGGCGTCGCGGCGTTCTGCTACGGCTTCCTCCGACCGCGAGTTGCCGTGACGGCCGGTCTGCTGGCGTGCCTGGCCCAGGAGGAGCTCGTTGCCGTCCTCGCCCACGAGCGGCACCACCTTCGGCGGCGCGATCCGGCGCGCTACCTCCTCCTCCACGCGCTGGCCGCGGCCGCGTTCATCTTCCCCATTATCCCCGCCCTCCGACAGCGCCTGGAAGCGCGCCTCGAGTTGGCCGCCGACCGGGCGGCGCTCTCCGTTGTGCCCCGCGGTGCCCTCGCCGGCGCGCTGCTGGCCGTCCTGACGAGTTCGGAAGCGATGCCGATCGGCGCGGCGGGGCTGAGCGCGACGGAGGCCCGGATCGCCCACCTCGCCGGCGATCCGGCGTTGCCGGCGATCCCCATCCGAGCCGTCGTCGCCAGCCTCGGGCTGTTCGCCATTGTCGTCGTGGCCGCCATCGACCTCACCACCTCGGCGCACCTGGTGACGATGGTCTGTCCGCTCTGCGTGGCGGTAACCTAACAGGTTCGACCGGCGCTCCGGCGGTCGGCGGGTCCGCCGTCGTCCGCCATCGGCTCCAACGTGCATGGGCTCACCGTCGATTGACGTTCGCTCCCGGCAGCACTAGTCTTACAAGTTGTAAGCCAAATGTGCTTCTCTCGCCTGAGGGGTGGCGTAGCCGATGCTTGATGCGATTCGCGAGGCGGTCCTCGATTGGTACGTCTTCGTCAGCTCGTTGGGCAGCTCGATCTCAAACGAGGTCCTCGTCCTGGATCAGCGCGTCGGGATCCCGCTCGTCAGCGCGTTGCTGCTGGGGCTGATCGGCGCCGCGGCGCCATGCCAACTCACCCAAAGCGTCGGGATGCTGGCGATTCTTGGGCGGGCGGACGCAGGCCGACCCCGCTGGCGAGGCGCCCTCGCCTACGTGGCCGGCAAGGCCCTCGTCTACACCGCACTCGGTCTGCTCGCCGTCGTCATCGGGGCAGGTCTCGGCCAGACCTCGATCCCCGTGTTCGTTGCCGCGCGGAAAGCGCTCGGCCCTCTCATGGTCCTCGTCGGCCTCGCCATGCTGGGGGTATTCCGCTTCCGCTGGGCGCCGGGCTACGGTGTCACCATGCGCTTGCGCGAGCTGATCCGGCGGCGGACGAACGGGGGACCGTTCCTGCTTGGGGTCGCCTTCGGCTTCTCGTTCTGCCCCACGCTCTTCGCGCTCTTCTTCGGGTTCCTGATCCCCTTGGCGCTGGCGCGGCCGGACGGCGTGCTCTACCCGGCGCTCTTCGCGCTCGGCACGGCAGTCCCATTGCTGGGGATATTAGGATTGGTGTCGCTCGGCGGCGGCTCGCTCCGTCCTTACGCGCGACAGGTCGGGCGCGGGCAACGGGTTGTTGCCGTGGTCGCCGGTCTAATCTTGCTCGTCGCCGGGCTCCACGACACGGTGGTCTACTGGATGCTCTGAGGTGACGGTTCTGGCCAGCCGGTCAGCCGGCACCAACCACGGGATAGCCGATGACAGTTGACGCCTCGATTGCACCGCCCACTCCCGAAGAGGACGCCGAGGTCGCCCGGCTGAAGGCCCAATCCCGCCGCTTTACGATCGTGGTTGGGTTGGCCATCGCTGCGGCGCTCGTCGCGATCGCCTGGTACGTCGGCGGGCAGGAGGGCTTTGGCGAGATCGGCCAGGGCGGCGTCAACACGCAGCTCCTGCCGAAGATTGGCCAGCCTGCGCCTGACTTCGAGACGACCCTGGTCGACGAGCAGGGGAACGCCATCAAGCGGGTGCGCCTCTCCGACTTCCGCGGCCGGCCGGTCTGGATCAACTTCTGGGGCAGTTGGTGCCCGCCCTGCCGTTCCGAGATGCCCGAGATCCAGGCCGCCTACTCGGAGGAGCTCGAACCCAGGGGCTTGGTCTGGCTGGCGATTTCCCTCAACGAACCGGCGCGGGACGCCGCGGAATTCGCCGCCCGCAACCACGCGACCTTCACGATTGCCTCCGACCCGGACCGCTCCGACACCGGGTCCGCCTACCCGATCGTCAACTTCCCGACCCACGTCCTGATCGACGAGAACGGGATCGTCCGCGACATCGTCCTGGCCGCGATCGACAAGGACGAGATCGTCGAGCGGGCGGGACCGATCTTGCCGGATGGAGAGGCAGGGAAGGAGTGAGCGCGGAGAGGCGTGGGAGACTCGGAACACAGCTTGGCGAAAGCGAGGTGAACCGCCATGATCATGATTGGACGTACCCTCGGCGGACTCGTTCTTGGCTTGGTAATCGGCCACCTGCTTTGCTGGCGGGCGCGCGTTATGGT
>JBOGUE010000708.1:0-1521 GCA_050695955.1 Thermomicrobiales bacterium
GGGGAAAACGCCGCGCCGTCCCTGACCCCCGACTCCTGACTCCCGACCCCTCGTCATTCCGCTGCCGCCCTCTTCTCAAGACATCCGAAGAACTGGCCGACGATGGTGCGGGCGGCGGGTTGAACCATGCGGGCGCCGACGCGGGCGAGGGTGCCGCGCACGTTGGCGTCGCCACGGTAGCGGACGATCGTCCGCTCGCCGTCTTCAATCAGCTCCAGGGTGCCGATGCCGGAGACTTGCCCCTGGGGGCCGCTCCCCTCAACGCTCATGGTGTAGCGCTCCGGCTCCTGCTTGTCGCTGATCTTGACCCGCCCCTCAAAGGTGCCGCGAATCATCGCGATCCCGATCTTCATCGTCGCGGTGTACTCGTCCTGCCCCACCTGATCGAGCCGTTCGCAGCCCGGCAGGCACTGACGCAGGACCCCTGGGTCGAGCATAAAGGCCCAGACCCGCTCCCGCGGCGCGTCGAACGTGTGCTCACCGGTCAGTTCCATCGGCTGCTGCCTCCACATCAAGCGGCAGCCCGCGGGCTGCCGCCTCCATCGAAGACGGCGGGCAGTGTATCAGGAGAGCCGTCAGCCGTCAGCTACCAGCTTTTACTTGAAATCTCGCCAGTTCGCAATGATCGAGGCGTCGTGGGGGAAGGCGAGGTCGGGCAGGGTGTCGGGTGAGAACCAGTCGACGGCGTCGAGGTCGTCGGCGGCGACAGGGTCGCCGGTAGCGGATGCGGCAACGTAGACGACAAGGACGACCGTCTCGCCGGTGCGTGAATAGAGGCCGAGCAGCGGGCCAAGGGTGATGTCCAGGCCGACTTCCTCGCGCGTTTCGCGCACGGCGGCGTCTTCGACCCGTTCGCCCCGTTCGACGAAGCCGGCGGGGAAGCTCCATTTGCCGGGCGACGTCGTGTGCTGCCCCCGCAAACCGAGCAGGAGATTGCCGTCCCGGGCGACGACAACGGCGACTGCAAGTTTGGGATCGAGGTAGGTCACCGCGCCGCAGGCGTTGCACACGGGCCGTGCGCGGCCGTCATAATCTCGTTCCTCGGTCGTGCCGCCGCACCGCTGGCAATAGAGCATCTGGTTTGATTCCTCCAGTTCTGATCCAACCCGATAAGGGTAACGCGGCCGTCCGTTCGTAGGGGAGGGACCTGTGCCCTCCCGTCGGGCGCAGCCCGACATGCCGCGTCAGCGGCCGTCATGCCCGCATGAACTCGGCCGTCATCAAGTGGTCGCACGGGCCGCTGACGCGGCTTATCGGTCTGCGACCGATGGGCAGGGCGCAGGTCCCTCCCCTACGACGACGACGCGGGTCTTGTTGCCACTTGACCGGTGGGCGTGGCGCGTCTACGCTGCCGGGGCCAGCGTGGCTGACCGCCAGATGCTAGGAGCAGCGGATGCAGCCGATCAAGACGCTCTACGTCGTCAATCATAGCCACACCGATATCGGGTTCACCGACTACCAGGATCTCTGTTTCCGGCAACACGCCGAGTTCACCGAGCAAGCCCTCGATCTCTGCGAGGC
>JBOGUE010000709.1:0-3329 GCA_050695955.1 Thermomicrobiales bacterium
CGGCAGTGAACGCGGGTTTCTGCCGATCCCCAGGAGCCAGGAGCCAGGAGCCAGGAGCCAGGAGCGCGGAATCGATGGACCTGCGATTCTCCGACGTGATTGATGCGGCGCTCCGCGACGCGCGGACGCGGGCAACCACCCCACCGTTCCAGCCGGCCAACGGCCAGGGCGAGGACGTGGCGAACCCAGGCGCCGGCATCGAGGACGACGAGGTCGCGGCCGTGGCCGCCCAGCATGGTGACCCGGCCGATCCTCCGCCCGCCTATAATCAGGAGGTCGCGGTCGCACGATCGCGCGCCGCCCTGGGGATGGAAGGTTCGACGTGACCGATCAACGAATCGACGATGTCGTCGATCAACCTGGCCAGCACGATCAGCCAGACGACCCCAAAAGGAGGCAATCCATGAAGTTCGCCGCTCGCGACCGGGGCACCGCCCGTACCCTCATTCGGACCGCGCCGGGGCCAAACCCAACCGACCCCACGCGCTCCCGCTTTCCCTCGTTCGAGCGGCGCGGGGACGGACGATTCGCCGTGCTCACTGCCGCGCCCTATTCCCGCGACAGCCACGGCGATGGCCACTCACGCGGCGAGTCCGAGAGCGTGCGCCAAGCGCGCGATGTCAACTTCACCTTCCTTCGCGGCCAGCGCCTCTTCGGTCCCACCGAGGCCGCCGGGCTCTTCTACGTCGTCCGCGGCGGCTGTGTTCGCCTCTACAAGACCCTGCCTGACGGTCGTTCGATCAACCTCGGCCTGCTCGGCCCGAACACGATCTTCACCCAGGAGGACCGGACCGACGGCCTCGCGACCGGTCTGACCGCCGAGGCCCTGGTCGACACCACCGTCTCCGTCATCGAACAGGACGACCTGGCGGCGATGATCGGCCAGTCGCCGGAGCTGGCGGCCGCCCTCGTCGAGGGCATGACCCGCCGCCTTACCAGCCTGCAAACACTCGTCGAACAGATCCTGGCGCGCGACGTCACCGTCCGCCTGGCGACGATGCTGCTGACGCTAGCCGAGCGCTTCGGCCGGCCAATGCCGGACGGGTTGCATAAGATCGCGTTGCCGGTCCCGCACCAGTTATTGGCGAACATGATCGGTTCCAACCGCGTCACCGTCACCCGCAAACTGAGCGAGCTGCGCGCCGCCGGCCTCACCCGCGCCCTCGGCCGCAACCTGATCGCCGTCGATCCGGTCAAGCTGCACGCCTTCGTCCAGGCCTCGGCCCGCCCGGCGACCCCGGAGCCCGCGGAGGCCGCGGACTAACGCATCCACCGCCAAGCGACCGGCTCCTGTCCACCCGATCGCCCCCCTCCGTCATGCCGATCGCAGAGAGGGATCTCGCCCTCATGACACGAACCGGAGTCCGGGACGATTCCTCGCCGCGACTCAGTAGTCTGTCAAGGGCCATCCGTCATGCTGACCGAAGGGAAGCATCCCCCGGCGAAGCCGCGTCTGCCTGATGACCGCCGCTGCGCTGCGCGCGGGGATGCTTCGCTGCCTCAGCATGACGGCGGCAACCCGGCAATATCCCCTTGACAGACCACTCGGCATGACGGGTCTTGCCGATAGGCCGCCGGACGCAATCGCGTCCGGCGGCCTTCGTCTTGCGGACGCGGGCGTCAGACCGGGCCGCGTGTCGTGCGCCGGACGAGGATGGAGACGAGGACGCAACGCATGGCTCATCTGGACGAGGTTCACATCGCCCCATTGCCGTTCGATCGCTTTCGGCCCCTCTTGGGCGATGAGCGGATACGCGAGGCGACCGTGTTGGCTGAAGCAACCGCCCGCCGCCTGCACGGGCGCGTTTGGTGGAATGTCAACTCCACCGCCCGCGGCGGCGGCGTCGCCGAGATGCTGCAATCGCTCCTCGCCTATGCCCGCGGGCTCGAGATCGACACCCGTTGGCTCGTCATCGAAGGCAATCCGGACTTCTTTCGGGTCACCAAGCGCCTCCACCACGCCCTGCACGGCTCGTCTGGCGACGGCACGCCCCTCGCCGGGGAGGAGCGCGCGATCTACGACGACACCGTAGCCGCGAACGGGCAGGAACTGCTCGGGCTGGTCCGCCCGGGCGACGTCGTCCTCCTCCACGACCCACAAACGGCCGGGTTGGCGCCGACCCTCATCCACCACGGCGCGATCGTCATCTGGCGCTGCCACGTCGGGGCCGACGCGCGCAACGCCGAGACTGATCTGGGCTGGGCGTTCCTCACGCCCTACCTCGGCGAAGTCGCCGCCACCGTCTTCTCCCGGCGGGCCTACGTCCCGGCCGGACTCGACGGCGACCGCGCCGTCGTCATCCCGCCCTCGATCGACGCCTTCTCGCCGAAGAACCAAGAGCTGGACGAGGCGACGGTCCGCGCCATCCTCGTCCACACCGGGATCGTGGAAGGGCCGCCGGACGATGCCGCCGCCATCTTCCACCGGGAGGATGGCTCCCTCGCCCGGGTCGACCGGCAGGCAGACATTGTCCGCCTCGGCCGCGCGCCCTCCTGGGAGAGACCGCTGGTCGTCCAGGTCTCGCGCTGGGATCCGCTCAAAGACCCCGTCGGCGTGCTGCGCGGCTTCGCCGAGCTGACCGGTGGCCCCGATCCGATCGCGGCCGATCTGGTGTTGGCCGGGCCGAACGTGAGCGCGGTCACCGACGACCCGGAGGGCGCCACCACCTTCAACTCCGTCGTCGAGGCCTGGCGGGCCCTACCGCACGTCAGCCGCGGCCGCATCCACCTCGCCTCGCTGCCGATGACCGACCGCGAGGAGAACGCGGCTATCGTCAACGCTCTCCAGCGCCACGCCGCGGTCGTCGTTCAAAAGAGTCTCAAGGAAGGCTTCGGCCTCACCGTCACCGAGGCGATGTGGAAGGGCCGCCCGGTGATTGGCAGCGCCATCGGCGGCATCCAGGACCAGATCGACGACGGTGTCCACGGCCTCCTCCTGCCCGACCCGACCGACCTGACCGCCTTCGCCGCCGCCGTCCGCCGCCTCCTCGCCGACCCCGACTTCGCCAGCACGCTCGGCATCCAAGGCAAAGAACGCGTTCGCCAGGAGTTCCTCGGCATCCGCCACCTTATGCAGTACGCGGCGTTGCTGGACCGGATCGAATCCGCACGGTGAGCGCCCGTCGCCCGTGGAAACCGCCGTGGCACCAGTCGTGCGGGCCCGGCAGCGGTCGTCGTGGCCGAGGGAAGGCGCGGCGACCGACCCCTTTCCGACGGCGCGCCGTATTCTCCGAGGATCTGCTCTCAGCGTTCTCGCACTGCACGCCTTGATCAGCTTGACAAATCGTGCATTCCTACTATTGTCACTCGTGGTCATACGCCGTATACTG
>JBOGUE010000710.1:0-5663 GCA_050695955.1 Thermomicrobiales bacterium
ATTTCACACAGTACTTCGACGTGGTGCTGCGCGGGATCGGGCGGCTGCGGGACCTGCTCAGCGCGGGTGCACCAGAGTACCCCGACGACATGACCGCGGCCCAGAAGCGCGCCTTGCGACCGACCGACGACACGCAGTCGTCAGTCGTCAAGAAGGGGGCCTACCGCGACTGGCGGAAGATGCAGGCGGAGTACGCCACGACGCACGCGACGGACAAGGGCGACGAGCCCGCCGGCCTCGTCTTCGAGGTGGCTCGGACGGGGCGGGATTTCGACCTCGCGCGCCAGGATTTCTGGCAGGCGAAGGGCGCGCTGTCGCGGACCCTCGCGGCGGCCAAGGGGCTCGACAAACCCCAGCTCGACGTGCTGGAGCTGAAACTCAGCGACCTCCTCTCCCTCGCCAACCCGTGGACGGCCGTCGCCGCCGGGGTGGACAAGGTCCTCGACGCCCGCACGAAGCGCAAGGAGTACGACGCCAAGATGAAGCAGTTCGCCGACGCCATCAAGAACACGAACGACGCCCTGCGGGACGAATTCGAGCGGTTCAAGGGCGCGGGCGCGACCTACTGGACCAAACTGGCGGACCACCGGAAGGCGGTCGCGGGACGCGACCACGCGCGCATCGAGTCGCGCCAGCGGGCGGGCCTCCTCGGCCAGGCCATTGCCGGCCACGCGGAGTCCCGGAGCCCGGTCTTGGCCGAAGTGCGGATGCCGGCGCTCGTCGCGGATGCGTGGCATGCCCTCGCCACCATCGGCCCCCCCGCCCGCGCCAAGCTGGCGGAGGTCCTCGCGGGGGAGGGTGTCGTGGTAAGAGCCTCGAAGAAGGATTGGGGATGGCGGGACAACGACCCGTTCCAAGACATCACGCAGATCCGCCATGCGTGGCAGAAGGCGCTGTCTTGGAAGGACGTTCTGACCAAGGACGAAGTTGACAACTGGGTCTACTTGGACAAGCTGTGGGAAGAGACGCTGAAGAAGTTCAACGTCTAGTGGTGATGGGCCGAATCCTTGACTAGCCACTGGTGCTGCTGCCAATCATCGGTCGGTTCAATACGCGGGCGTTGGGGTTCTGGCATGGTTCCCTCGTCGCTCAGGCCGTCCTTGGTTACAGAAGGCGAGACGCGGCAAGTGGTGCCTTCGTGTCGTGCGAGCACCTTCCGTGGACCGCCATGCCCTTGCCGTTTGCCAGGATAACTGCTTCTATGTGTTACCCATGTCGGCTCACCCGCGGATTGGGTGAACCGGCCCTCGGTCCTGGTTGACCATACGACGAGTGATCGCCGCACCGGCGACCGCTGTCCGCGCGGCGCGCCCCGACGCCGAGATTGATTCGACACCCGAACCGTCCGCGGCCGTTGAGCAGGCAGCGGCCATCTCACGGATTGCCGACGGGGAGCGTCAGGTAACCGTCCCTCGCGGGTACCAGACGGTCCTTGAGCTGCAACGCACCGTCGGGAATGCGGCGGTGCAGCACCTACTCGCCGCGCCCGCCGCAAAGTCCCTCATCCAGCGGACGCCGGGGGAGACGGACGAGCAGCGGCTCCAGCGGCAGGCCGCGACGACGATCGGCCTCCTCAGTCGCAAGGTGGCCCAGGCCGACGAGAAGGGATGGGACGGGATCACGCTGGTGATCGCCCACACGGGGCGCGAGATCGAGCCGCGCGGCATGGAGAAGCACGGCCCGCGAAAGCCGCGTGCGTCCGGCATCATCGTGAAATCCGCCTCCTCGATCGCGAAAGATCACCTCGAACCGGCCCTCGAGTGGCTGATGATGGGCGGCCCCAGTGAAGCGGTGATCGAGTTCAAACGGGACGCGCGGGGGATCATGCAGTCCAAGAAGTGGGAGCGACGGGCACTGCCGCCGGTAGCGAAGGGCGGCACCTACCGTCCCAAGACCGAGCGGGAGATCCTCGACGAGCACGGCATCCCCAATCCCAAGAAGATCTGGACCGAGATCGGCGAGAAGTGGGAGGAGGAGGTCAAGGACGCCGGCAAGATGGTTCTGACCTTCGGCCTGACCGAGGTGGCGACATGGATCGTCGGCGGCGGCCTTTTGAAGGTGCTGGGGGTAGGGCTGGGACGGCTGCGCCATCTCTACCGGCTGATCAAAGGCAGAAAAACCAAGGCCGTGGCCGAGGGCCTGGCCAAGCTCGGGAAAGGCGAGGCCGACGAGCTCGGTCAACTGCTCAACCGCGTCAATCGCGGCGAGCGCCTCAACCCCGCCGAAACCAAACGGCTCGAAGAGCTGGCGGGACGTCTCGACGACGCGCTGGCGCCGGGAGCGAAGGCCGGACAACAGGCCGCCGGCAAGACGACGCCGGGTGGCGCCACCTCCTCGAAGTCGCCGTCCACGAAGTTCGACGACGAGCCGACCGTTCCCGACGCGAGAAAACCCCTCGCGGGCCAGCCGCGGTTGGTCAACCGCGGCACCCCGACCGCTACTGCGTCAGCGACTCAGCCAATCCCCTCTTCTCTGCCGAGGCCCATCTCGAAGCCGGCGGCGAGCTCAGCATTGTGTTAAGGACGAAGTATGGCGGCGAACAGTCGTCGCTGCTGCGCGGTTCAGAGCAGTTCCAGGCGATGTTGAAACACTTCGGTGGACGCGTGAAAGGGATCCGGGGCGCCTGGTCCTACGAGGACAATTTGGCCAAGTTCAATGCGCTAACCGCCGCGGGCAAGTCGGCAAAGGCGGCCGCGCTGGGGACGTGGACTGGCGAGCAGGACATTGCCGCCGGCTTCGCCAAGGTGACCGTCCGCAAACTCGAAGGAACCGTGGGCAGCTACACCAAGGTGGATGTGCTCTTCCATCCATGACCACGAAGGAGCGAGGAACGAGGAGCGAGGAACGAGGAGCAAACGGGATATTCGATTCGAAACCGATCCGGAGCTGGTCGAGACGATGCGGCAGCGCAGGCGCCGGGGCGCGTCGAGCGCGGAAATCTTGCGCGTGCTGGCCGGGCGTGGGATGACGACCATCCCTATGGTGGACCATTTCCAAGCAGCGTTCGGGCTCGACTCCTACGACGTCGCACCGATCGGCGGTTGGTTCGCCGACGGCTCCGGCGAGCTTGACGACGCCGCGGTGAGTGCCTTGCTGGATGTCGCCATCACCCGCCGCGGTTGCGACGCGGCGGGTGATGACCCTGCCTGACGCCTGTTCCTACCGCGTTGTGCAATCCACTATCCAATATGCGCGTGCGACTAGAGATGGCACGCGCCCGCGAGCCATGGCTCAGGGGCGCGGCCGCTATCGTGAAATGACGGACGGGTTGCCGGCTACGACGTGGCAGGCTCCATCGGCTCGATCGTCAGGCGCGTGCCTTCGGTCGTGCCGCTGCCGGTGAAGATGACCTCGCCCGCCGGATCGGCGACCCGGAAGGAGTAGGTTCCCGTGAACGACTGGCCGTCGGCGCTGAGCTGCCGGGTGCCGGTGCCGGTCACGCGGGAGAGGAAGTTCCCCTGCTCGTCCGCGACGAGTTGCTCGTAGGTGTAGGCGGCGGAGCCGTCGCCGGTATCCTCCCAGGCGCCAAGCCCACTACTGAAAAGGGAGATGGCAAAAGGCGCGCCCGGTTCGGCCGGCGCCGACGGAACGTCGGCGATGATGACGGTCCCGTCGGCCCCGAAGGTCGAGAGGCCGCGGTGCGGCGGAAGCCCTTCCGAGGTGGCGGTCACGCGCCAGGTCCCGACCAAGGTCTGAGCGTCCGCCTGCGATGGGTCCTCGTTGGCTTGGGTTTGCAGCGCGTGTCCGATACCAAACGCGCCTAGCACGATTGCGATCACCACCGAAGCGAAAATGGTTGCCCGACGCATGTCTGTTTCCTCCGCTTATGCGAACAGTCCGCCATGGGAACGCTATCGCGCCCCTGGGATCATCGGCCGCTGACCCCGTCGCGCCGCCCGTCATTGCAGGCGACCGCATCGCTATCTTGACTGACGGGGGGGTCAAGCGCACCGTTAGATGTACGGAATCGCGGATTTCGCCTTGGCTGCCGCCTACGTATCCCTCGCAACATTTCGAGGCGTCGTCCTCGAACTCAGGCGAGATCGTGGCGGACGGCGAAGGCGGCAGCGGCCGTGCGCGACGGGAGATCGAGCTTGCTTAGGATGTTCGTGACGTGCGACGTGACCGTGCGGCGGCTGACGAACAGGATCTCGGCTATCTGCTGGTCGGTCCTGCCCTCGGCGACCAATCGCAGGACATCCAACTCCCGTGGCGACAAGCCATGGTCCGGAGCAACCGGTGGCAACTCGAACGCATCGGGGAACGCCGGCCCGGTCTTTTCACCGAGCGCGACCGCCATCGCCTGCTCCGGCGGCACGTCTCTCCCCGTTGCCCAGGCCATGTCGAAGGCCGTTTCACCGAGCGCCGCGCGAGCGCGAGCGATCGGGGTATCGTAGTCAGGCTGCAGCGCCGAGTGGATGGAGGCGTCTGTCATCTCCCGCAAGGTCGATGCTGTCGCGAGCAGGTTGACAGCTGTCTGCATCGGCACGTCATTGCGCGCATTGAGCACGATGCCGGCGATCGAATCGGCGATCCCAGCAAGATCCCCAAGCGTCCGATAGACCGTCAGGTTTTCGCGGTAGAGCGCCGTTGCCTTGCCCCATGCGCCACGACTCCGCGCCAGATCGGCGAGTGCGTGCCGAACGATCGCCGCCCCCATGTCGTTGGCGTGCCGGAGGCGGATCTGCAAAGCCTCGGTGCAGAGCGTGGTCGCCCGCTCGACCTCGCCGTCCTCCGCGGCCAGCAATCCCAGATTCAGGAGGGCGACTGCGCCCACCTCTTCGCGGTCGGGTGCCCGCAAGTGTGCCCATGCCTCCTCAAAGAGACCCCGAGTTTCGGCGGCGCGTCCCTCTTCACGGAGGGCGCCCCCGAGGCAGCAAAGGGCCAGACCCAGACACCAGATGTCTCCACTCTCCCGTGCGGTCGCGACGGCATTGATTGCGAGAGCGATGGCCCGGTCGGCGTCTCCTTGCTTCCGTGCCAAGTTGCTTGCCCACTGCCACCCCAGGGCGCGCGGTGCCGCCGGCGAGGAAGCAGCGGAGGCTACCAGTCGCTCCAACCGGCTCCGTCCCTCGCCGACTGGGCCGCTGTAGTACCAAAAGAACCCAAGGCGAGCGGCCAGTTCGAGTGCCTCGTCGACCGCGCCGGTCTGCTCCAGCCAATTGAGCGCCGCGCACAGGTTGTCACGCTCTGGTTTCCAACGAGCGAGACAGGCGCCAAATCCCGACCCGAACCAGCCGCGCTCTGTCTGACGGGCAAGATCAATGAAATAGGCAGCGTGTGCCGCGTGGGCTCCGGACTTCTCGCCGGTTGCCGCCAGCCGCTCCAGCCCGAACTCTCGGATCGTCTCCAGCATCCCAAACCGCGCTTCGCCCTCGTCGGTCTCGATCCGTTGCAGCAGGCTCTTGTCGAGGAGGGAGGCGAGGAGATCGAGTGTCGAGTGCCCAGTGCCGAGTGCCCAGTCAGTCGGCGAGGGCCGTTGCTCCAACCCCACGGACGCTGCTGCATCGCCAGGTGTCGACGCGGCCGGCTGGGCACTCGGCACTGGGTCCTGGGCACTGACGAGGGCTTCGGCGGCTTCTCGCTGGAAGCCGCCGACGAAGACGGCCAATTGACGGAAGAGCGCCCGTTCCTCGGGCGAGAGCAGGTCGTAGCTCCAGGCG
>JBOGUE010000711.1:0-5412 GCA_050695955.1 Thermomicrobiales bacterium
CTTCACGGTCGCCTCGCTGGTGATCTACGCGATTCCGTTTGCCATCTTGATTGTCGACAACCCGCCCGATTGGGACGGACTGCGGTTCGTGCTCGCCTCGTCCGTGGTCCACGTCGGCTACTTTGTCTTGCTGGCGCGTTCCTATCGCGATGCCGATCTCTCGATCGCGTACCCAATCGCGCGCGGTACGGGCGTGCTGCTGGCGCCGATCCTGGCGGTGCCGATCTACGGCGACCGGCCGTCGGTGGCGGCCTGGGCTGGGATCGGGGCCATTCTGGCCGGCATCGTCTGGCTGCATGCCCCGGCGTTGCGGCGGTCGGTGGGGCGGAGGGGGATCGTAGGCGTCCTGTCTGGGCCGCCGCTGTTGACAGGGTTGACGATCGCGACCTATTCGCTGATCGACGCCGGCGGCGCGCGCCGGGTGCAGCCGCTTGTGTACCTCTACCTCCTGTTCGCGCTGGCGGCGCTTTTCCTGGCGCCGTACATGGTGCGACGGCGCTGGGTCGCGGTGCGGGCGGAGGCGCGGAATCTACGGTCGGTGGCGGTGGCCGGCGGGGCGGCCTTTGGGACCTATGCCGTCATTCTGGCCGCGTTGCGCCTGGCCCCGGTTTCGTACGTCGTGCCGATTCGCGAGATCAGCATCGTCTTCGCGGCGCTGATCGGGGTGTGGGGATTGGGCGAGACGCTGAGCCGCGCCCGGGTCGGGGCTTGCCTGCTCGTGACCGCGGGTGTCGTCCTGATCGGCCTTGCGGGGTAAGCCGCGGCAAGCGAGATGGCGCGCGACCGGGTGGGTTGGCATCGATGGAGTCACGGGCCATTGTCATGGGTGGTCTCTTTGTGCTGGCGGGTCTCTTTATGATCGTCGCCGCGATTCTGCGTGTGGCAGATACCCGGCCCTGGCAGGCGATCATTGGACTCCTCATCGTTGCCTTTGGCGTGTCGTTGATTCGCCGTCCGCCGCGCCGGCGACGGTGACCGTGGAGGAGATCGCGATGGGCATGAATTTCACTCGCCGCGTCGTCCTGACCGCACCGGTGACCGCGGTTGCGGCCGCCCGCCTCCGGAACGCGGCGGCGCAGACGACGCCCGTGCCGGGGCTGACCTGGACGGAAGGGGCGCCGATTCCGCAGGAGCGGTCGGAGCTGGCGGCGGCGGTAATCGACGGTCAGATCTACGTCGTGGGCGGGTTCGGCGGCGGCGAGCGGGTGGACCGGTACGACGTGGCGACGGAGACGTGGGAGCGGGTGGCGGATCTGCCGGTGGGGGTGCATCACCCCGGCGTTGCCGCGCTCGACGGCGCGCTCTACGTGGGGGGAGGCTACTCAGGGGACGGTGACCGCGCCGTCGATCATCTGTGGGCCTACGACCGCGAGGCGGAGGCGTGGGAGGAGCGGGAGTCGCTGCCGGTGGCGGTGGGGGCGTTAGGGCTGGCGGCGGTCGACGGGGTGCTCTATGCGGTGGGCGGGGCGACGGAGCGGCTGGGCGGGCCGGTTCATGGCGCGGTCGATGCCTACGATCCGACGGGGGACGCCTGGCAGCCTCGGGCCGAGATGCCGACGCCGCGGGAGCACCTGGCGGTGGTGGCGGGCGCCGGGGTGATCTACGCCGTTGGCGGCCGGGCGAACGGTGACGAGGGCGACCAGTTCGCCGGGGCAAACGAGGTCTACGATCCGGCGCGGGACGCCTGGGCGGGGCTGCCGGCGCTGCCGGCGCCGCGGGGCGGCTTGACCGGGGTGTATGCGGACGGTTTGGTCGTGGTGATGGGGGGCGAGCGGGGTTCGGACGCGTACGACGATGTGAATGCCTACGACCCGGCGAGCGCGAAGTGGAGCGCGCTGCCGCCGCTGCCGATTGCGCGACATGGGTTGGCCAGCGCGGCGGTCGAAGGGACGGTGTACGCGATCACGGGGAGTGTGCGCGCCCAGGCGGTCGAGAACGTGGCGACGATGCATGTGCTGGATTTGAGGGGTGGGATTGCGACGCCGGTCGTTGAAGGATAGACGTGGCTGAGCGTGAAACGAGGCGGCGCCGATGGGATGGGACGAACGCGAGTCATCGGACCGTTGTGGGCATCGAGCGCCGCCCGGGATGCTCGGACAGGCGTGGACATCGGGTGCCGCCCGGCATTGAAATACCGGACTCAGGGATGGTTCAGATGGACTTGACAGTCTTGCGTGTGCCAGAGCGTGAAACTGTCAAGTCGGCAACCGCGGCTCTGAACCATCCCTCATTCCCGGAAGCCGGATGAATCCGACTGAAATCGGACCGGGTGTGCCGAACACTCACGAGTATCTCTGGGAGGCGGTGCAACGTTGACGCTGAGGCGTTCGATGTGACCGTCGGTCCCAACATGCCGACGTGATGTCCACTACAGAGTAAGAGTATCGGCGGGCGTTGGTGGGGAACTTGCGTCTAACGCCGTTGTGGCCTAGCATTTTCGGTAGTAGAGTGATGCTCTAATTGTCCAGGGCATCTATCGCTTTGACCCAAGGGGGACCTCGTGGATTCCGTAGCCAGCCGATTTCGGATGCCGATCACGCTGACCCTGCTTGCCGCGTTGGTCGCGGCGGCGCTCGTGGGCACTGTCGGTTCCGCCCAAGAACAAGAGGAAACGCAGATTGCAGCGTCACCGGTACCGCTTGGATCGGCAGTGCCGCCGGAGATTGCCGACTTCGCTAACGATTGGCCGGCGCCGCATGGCGACCTGGCTGCCACGCGTGACGCGAAGGATTCGGCGATCGACTCGTCGAACGTGGCTGATCTGGACGTGGCGTGGACGTTCGAGGTGGAGGCGACCGGCGCCTTCGGCGGCATGACGTCGCCGCCACTCGTGGTGGGTGACACCGTCTACGTGCAGGACATGCAGAGTAACGTCTTTGCGCTCGACCGGGCGACGGGTGAGGTGAAGTGGGAGAAGCGGTACGACATCGGCACGGTCGGGCCGAACGGTTTGGCCGCCGGGTACGGCCGGATCGTGGGCACGATCGGCGACACAGCCGAGGTCTTCGCCCTCGACGCCGATTCGGGCGCCGAGTTCTGGCGGGTCAAGCTCTCGAACAACGTAGGTGAAGGGGTGGACATGGCCCCGCTGGTCCACAACAACTTCGTCTACGTGAGCACGGTGCCGGGGAATAATATCGCGTTCTATCGCGGCGGCCAGAAGGGGATCTTCTACGCGCTGGACGCCTCGTCCGGCCACACCGTCTGGCAGTTCGACACGACGACCGACAACCTCTGGGGCAACGCCCGCACGAATAGCGGTGGCGGGCTGTGGTATCCGCCCTCGGTTGACGAGGACGGGAACATCTACTTCGGCGTCGGCAATGCGGCGCCGTGGCCGGGCAACAGCGAGTTCCCAAATGCCTCCAGCCGGCCTGGTCCGAACGACTACGCCAGCTCGATGGTCTCGCTCGATCCCGAGACGGGATCGCTGCGGTGGTACTACAACGCCAAGCCGCACGACTTGTTCGATCTCGACTTTCAGTTGACGCCGGTGCTGGTCGACGCCGAGATCGACGGGGCGACGGTGCCGCTGGCGATCGGGGCGGGCAAGACCGGGACGGTGGTGGCCGCGAATCGGGAGACGGGTGAGGTCGTCTGGGAGGTGCCGGTCGGCATCCACCAGAACGACGATCTGCAAGAGATTCCGGAAGGCGAGACGGTCGAGGTCTATCCGGGCGTGCTGGGCGGCGTCGAGACGCCGATGGCGTACGCCGATGGCGTTCTCTTTGTGCCGGTGGTGAACCTGCCGGGGAGCTATACCTCGACTGGCTTTGACGGCGCGTCGCTCGATCTGTCGCGGGGGACCGGCGAGTTGGCGGCGCTGAACGTGGCCGATGGCTCGACGACGTGGCAGGTTGACCTACCGCAGGCGGTCTTCAGCGGCGTCGCGGTTGCCAATGACGTCGTCTTCACGGCGACGCTGGACGGCGTGATCCGGGCGGTGAGCGCCGAGACGGGTGAGGAGCTCTGGACCTACCAGGCGGGGTCCGGCGTGAACGCGCCGCCGACCGTCGCCGGCGACATGCTGATCGTGCCGGCGGCCGGGTTCTTGATTCCGCCCGCCGGGGCCGAGGAAGAGGCGGCAACACCCGAGGCGAGCCCGGCCGAGGAGGCGCCGGTGAATCAGGTCATCGCCTTCCGACTGCCGGGCGGTGACGGCGTCGCCGCGACTCCGGCCGCGGCCGAGACAGAGGCAGTGACCGAAGAGGCGACTCCGGCCGAGGTGGATGAAGGCGGCACCCTGGCGGCGGTGGCCGCGACGGGCGAGGTGGTGGTAGACATCGCCCAGCTTGCCTACAACCCGGTGGATATTGAGGTGGCGGCCGGGACGACGGTGACCTGGACCAACAGCGACATCGTGGAGCACACGGTGACGCACACGCCCGAGTCGGGCGATCCGCTCTTCGCCTCGGATCTGTTTGGGCCGGGCGAGTCGTGGAGGTACACCTTCGAGACGCCAGGCGCCTACGAATACTTCTGCATTCCGCATCCGTTCATGGTGGGGCGGGTGATTGTGACGTAGGCGTTAGGGGTTAGGCGTTAGGCGTTAGGCGTGAGGCGTTAGCAGGTAGAAGTTAGTGGTCCATCCGGCAAGTCATCGACGGCCACGGGACCTCGAGTTGCAACCCAAGGCTGAACCGACGAAGCCCTGCCAGGGCTGAGAACGGTGACCTGCAACCGGGCAACTCGCTTGCCGGATGGACCAGGTAGGTGTGCGGCGTTAGAACGTAAGGACGAGGAATCTCTCCGGCGGACGAACGCGGAGAGATTCCTCGTTTTATGGGGAATGGCAGGAGGCGTGGTGGGGATGACGGATTCTTTAGGCGGGCGACGGTTTCCCCCGTGATAGCCGCGGGATGCCCGATGGGGTCGGGGAGTACGGTGTGGAATCGCGAGTTTCCGGTTCCAAGCACCGGTGATTCCGCGCATATTGTGGTACGAGAGGAATCCCCCATTATTCCTATACATCAGCCGAGCAAAATAGAACTTGCGACAAAATCAGAAGGGGCATTCCCCCCTCGAATATATTCGACCGGACGGTGAAGGACAGCGCCATCAGTAGGGTATGCGACAATCATGGGGTATTGTTATCATGTCTGATATGGTGTAAAAAGTCACTATCGCCAGCGCCGATCTTGGAGAGGTAGGCGTCAAGGCGTCATAGGAAGGATGGGGGGGGACCATCCTCGTACGTCCCGCAAGCGCGGGGGGAGAGACATCACGATGGAGACGACACAATCGGAATTGGCCGAGCGTTCTGCGCAGCAGACGCTTCAACTCGTCCCACGCCTGCACCGGTGGGCGCAGACGCGGGCACTCAAAGGTGAGCTGAGCGATATCAGCCTGCGGCAGTTGTCGGCGCTGGCGATCATCCGCGAGGAGTCGACGACGCTGGGGGAGATCGCGCGC
>JBOGUE010000712.1:0-3188 GCA_050695955.1 Thermomicrobiales bacterium
CAATAAATACTCCTTGCACATCGCCACCCCAAAACGGACAGAAACCCTCGCCCCCAGGCCCGAAACTCTCCCATATCTCCATGCAACTGTAATAAATGGACTGATGAACAGATGATCAATAATCGAAATCTGAGTCCCATTTTGCCCCAAAATCGATGCCTTAATAGATAGAGGGGTAAAAAACGCGGCGCCTCCCCCGGTCGCCGACCCCCTCCGTGTGTCTTACCCAAGGAGGACAAGCCATGAACAGGACGACGGGCATCCGGCGACGGCCGGAGCCGCGGGCTGGCCCGCGGCGTTTGATCGACCTGGAGCCGACCTCGGCTTATGAACTGGTCACCCGGCAGATGGTCGAGTCCCTCTCCGACGACCTGCGGGAGATCAAGGGACGGTTGAACGGCGTGCTGTGGATGGTCGCGGGAGCGATGGTAGTGGAGTTGGCGCTGCGGCTCGTCGGCCTGACGTGACGTGGCACGGGCGACTCCGAAACCGACCGCACGATCCACGGCGCGGGATGAGGTGACGCCGCCGGAATACACGGAGATCGAGACATTCTCACGCGACGCGATGGGCGATCACGCGCTTCGTCCGTATCAGCTCGAACCGGCGCGGGCGATCGTCGAGAGTATCGAACAGGGGTTGGGCCGGCAGTTCGCGGTCGTCTTCAGCCGGCAGGCGGGCAAGGATGAGTTGCTGGCGCAGGTGCTGGCGTATCTGCTCTGGACCTACCGGGAACGGGGCGGCAGCGCGGTGCTGGCGGCGCCCACCTTTCGGCCGCAAGCGGCGCTCAGCCGCGACCGGTTGCTGGATCGGCTCGCCAGCCCGACGATTGCGGACGCGGCACGGGTCAAGATTCGCGACGGCTATGCCGTCCACCTCGGTCGCGCCTCCGCTCGCTTTCTCTCCGGTTCACCGTACGCCAACGCCCGCGGCCAAACCGCCGATCTGCTCCTGGTCGCCAACGAGGCGCAGGATATCCGGCCCGAGGTTTGGGACGCCGTTTTCGACCCAATGGCCGCCTCAACAAATGCCACGACGCTCTTCCTCGGCACCGTCTGGAGCAACGCCACCCTCCTCGCCCGGCAAATGCGCCACCTCGAGGAGCTCCAAGAACGCGACGGCATCCGCCGCGTCTGGCGCGTGCCCTGGGAACAGGTCGCCGAGATCTTGCCGGCCTACGGCGAGCGAGTGCGGGCGCGCATCGCGCAATTCGGGATCGACCATCCCTTCATCCGCACCGAGTACTGCTTGCTGGAGCTCGACGGTGACAACGGCCTCTTCCCGCCGGTCCGCCTGTCCCAAATGGAGGGCAGCCACCCCCGCCGCCACCGGGCGCAACCAGGCAAACGCTACGCCCTACTGATCGACGTCGCCGGCGAGGAGGAAGGCGGCGCCGACCCCGCCGCCTTCGCCAGCGGCTCCCGCCGCGATAGCACCGCGTTGACCGTTGTCGAGATCGACGAGGCGGCCAGCGCCGACGAAGAACCCGCCTTGCCGCCTTTGCCGTCCTATCGGGTCGTCGACCGCATGGCCTGGGTTGGCAAGAAGCACACCGCGCTCCACGCCCAGATCATCGATCTGGCGCGCAACGTCTGGCGAGCCAGCGCGGTCGTCGTCGACTCCACCGGCGTCGGCCATGGCCTCTCTTCCTTCCTCGAAAGGATGCTGGGCGACCGGCGCGGTGGGTACCCAACGATCCAGGTCGTCCCCTATGTCTTCTCGCTGAAAACCAAGAGCGAGCTCGGCTGGAACTTCCTCGCCCTCATCGACTCCGGTCGCTTCAAGGAGTATGCCGGCGACGGCGACGCCCTCACCCGGCTCTACTGGTCCCAACTGCGGGAAACCACCTACGAGGTGCTGCCCGGACCGAACAAGCGCATGCGCTGGTCCGTGCCCGCCTCCCGCGGCCACGACGACCTGGTGATCAGCGCCGCCCTCACCGCCGCCCTCGACGACATCGACTGGCGCCCCCGCCGCGCTATCGGCCACACGAGAACCGAGGACTGAGGACTGAGGCGGCAAGCGGAAGGCGGAAGGCGGCGAGAGGCGATGTCGTCCTTCCGAGCGCTCCTCCCCGTCATTCCGAGCGCGGAGTACAAGCGAGGAATCGTCCCGTCCAACCAAGGGGTACACAATGGAGTCACCAGTACCAGCACCCGAAGCGCCCATCCCCGAGACCGATGATCTCACCACCGTCCGCGATCTGATCCTGCGCGCCCACCCGGACGTCGTGCCGGAGTTGGTCGCCGGCGGCACGATCGCCGAACTGACCGCCTCAGTCGAGTCCGCCCGCGCCGCGTACCA
This sequence comes from Thermomicrobiales bacterium, assembly GCA_050695955.1. Taxonomy (GTDB): domain Bacteria; phylum Chloroflexota; class Chloroflexia; order Thermomicrobiales; family UBA6265; genus JBOGUF01. Next base: position 2,305 of record JBOGUE010000712.1, read on the forward strand.
GCGGATTGCCGAGGCGGCCAGGCACGGCGGCGCCGCCACCACACCGCCAACGGTTCCGGCCGGCGGCGCCCCCATGGTCCTCGACCTCGACCGCCTCCCCACTGCCGAACTCCTCCGCCGCGGCGTGGAACAGCGCAGCCGTTAGCCGCCTGTCGCCCTTCGTCCCATCACCCATCACCCAAAAAGGAGATCCCCATCATGGCCCTCACCAAGGTCGAAGCCGCGAAGCTGACCAACGACATGCTCCTGCGCGGCATCATCGAGACGATCGTCAAGGAGTCGAGCATCCTCCAAGTCCTGCCGTTCATGGAGGTCACAGGAACCGCCGTCACCTACAACCGCGAGGCTTCCATGCCCGCCGCTACCTTCTTCGAGGTCGGCGATACCTGGACCGAGAATACCCCGACCTTCACCCAGGTCCAGACCACCCTCAAGATCCTCGGCGGCGACGCGGACGTCGACAACTTTCTCCAAGCCACCTACGCCGACCCCAACGATCTGGAAGCGGAGGTGATCGCCAACCGCGCGAAGGCGGTCGCCCACAAGTTCAGCGACGCCTTCTATAACGGTGACGATCTGGTCGACACCAAGAGCTTCGACGGTCTGGGCGTCGCCATCCCGGCCGGCCAAACCAAGGAGGTCGCGACCAACGGCGGCCCGCTCACCCTCGACCTGATGGACGAGCTGATCGACTTCGTCAAGCCCGGCAAGCCGGACGCCCTCTTCCTCAGCAAGCGCACCCGCCGCGCCCTCTCGAAGCTGCGCCGGCAGTCGGGCAACCTGCTGGAGACCGACGTCGACGCCTTCGGCCGCCGCGCCCTCTTCTACGATGGCATCCCGCTCTACGTCGATGACTTCATCAGCGACACCCAAACCCAGGGCGC
>JBOGUE010000713.1:0-3305 GCA_050695955.1 Thermomicrobiales bacterium
GGCGTCGTCGAGGGGTTCGTCCGCACCGGCGAGCAGGCGCACGCCGGAATCGACGCCGCCCGCCGGCAGGCGATCCGCCGCAACCACACGGCGACACATTTGCTGCACCGTGCCCTGCGCATCGTCCTCGGTGAGGAGACGCACCAGGCCGGCTCGCTCGTCGCGCCCGACCGCCTGCGCTTCGACTTCACCAGTCTCGATCCGATGGGCGACGAGCAGGTGCAGCGGGTGGCTGAGATCGTCAATCACCAGATCATGGCCGACCGCACGGTGACCGCCACGCAGAAGTCGTATAGCGACGCGGTCGCGGACGGCGCGATGGCGCTCTTCGGCGAGAAGTACGGCGACGTTGTCCGCGTCGTCGCCATCCCTGACTTCTCGCGGGAACTCTGTGGCGGCTCCCACGTCGGACACACCGGCGAGATCGGCCCGTTCCTGATCGTCTCCGAGGGGAGTATCTCGGCCGGCATCCGCCGGATCGAGGCGCTGACCGGCGAAGACGCGATCGGCCGCATGCTCGCCCAGCAGCGCGTCCTGGAAGGGGTCGCGCGGGATCTGCGCGTCTCATGGTCAGACATCCCGGCCCAGATCGACGCCGCCAACGATCGCTCGCGCGCGGCCGAACGCGAGGTCGAACGTCTCCGCGGCCAACTCGTCGGGTCGCGGGTGGGTGACTTGCTGGACCGCGCCGTGGCGGTGGATGGCACCCGCGTGCTCACCGCCCGCGTCGAGGTCGAGTCGAAGGACGGCCTGCGCCAGATGGGCGACCGCTTGCGCGATCGCCTCAACTCCGGCGTCATCGTCCTCGGGACCGTCATCGACGGCCAACCGAGTCTGCTTTCGATGGTGACGCCCGACGTGGTGCAGCGTGGCGTTCGCGCCGGTGACCTCGTGCGCGAGGCGGCGACGATCATCGACGGACGCGGTGGCGGTCGCCCCGAGCTCGCCGAAGCCGGCGGCAAAGATGCCAGCAAGCTCGACGCCGCCCTCGCCGCCGTCGTCGAGATTGTGAGGCGACAGGCGACCGGCGACCGGCGACAGGGATGAATCGGGGCGGCAGCGAAATGGGGATGGCGACAATCCTTCGTTACAGGGGTGGATCGGCTCGGCGGTCGTTTGCTGCTGTCGCCGGTCGCCGGTCGCCGGTCGCCCAATGCCTATGACCGAATCAACCACTAGCACCATTAGCATCGCCGTTCACGACACGCTGCCCGACGTGCTTGATCGCCTGCGCGGCGCGGGCGACACGCCGATTACCCTGGAGATTCCGGCCGGCAGTCCCCTCTTTCTCACCGCCAATGAGTTCCGCGCCCTGCGCACGGCCGTCGACCGCGAGCATCTGGCGCTCACCATCGCCTCCAACGACTCGCTCCGGCAGCAACTCGCGACCATGTTCGGCCTGGCTATCGAGGCCAATGGCCAAGTGACGATACCGACCAAATCCGAGGAGCCGCGCCCCCCGAAACAATGGACCAGCACCCGTTTCGCGCCCAAGCCCTCTGCACAGGAAGAGATCGCAACGACAATCGCGGATCAAACAGATGACGGCGAAAGATCAGCAGAGGAGATCGAGTCCGAACCATCGCGCGGTCCATCTCCGAGAACGCTTCTCATCGGCGGCATCGCCGCGCTCGCCCTCGTCGCCTTCCTCGGCTTTCTGGCGAGCTATTTCTTCCTGCCGCGCGCCACGATCGCAATTGAGTTGAAGCGCGAGCCGTTGAGCGACGAGCTGATCCTCGGCGTGGCGCCCGCGGGGGCCCCGGCACTCCCCGACACCGACTTGACGGTGCCCGCCCAGCCGGTCGTCGCCGACGTGACCGTCACCCTTTCGACGCCAGCGACCGGCGAGAAGCTGTTGCCAGACCAACCCGCCGCCGGTTCCATTCGCCTGTCGAACCCCACTGCTGCCGAGATCACCGTGCCAAAGGAGACCCAGGTCACCAGCTCCGCGGGCGTCACCTATGCCTTCACCGACGACGCTCCGGTTCCTGCCGCCGCGGACGGCCAGCCCACCTTCGTCGATGCCAGGGTGATCGCGACGGGCGGCGGCGCGGCCGGCAACCTTGACGTCGGCGCGCTGAGCGGCAAGCTCGACGTAGGCGTCTATTACAGCAACCGTATGGGACCAATCGAAGGTGGCACGGACCGCGCCGTGAAGGTCGTTGGCGAAGCCGACCTCGAGAACCTTCGCGGCCAGATTGACCAGGCACTTCGCGACGACGCCCTTACCGCGTTCGAGAAGCAGCTCTCCGGCGGCGAACAGGTCGTCAAAGCGTCGTTAGTCTGGGGTGAGATTAGCCCGACGTTCGACCGCCAGGTTGACGAGGAGGCCGAATCGGTCGGCGTGACCACCACGGTGCGGGTCACCGCGATCAAGTACAACGCCGCGGATGCCGTCAGCCAAGCCGAGGACGCCCTGCGGACACGGCTTGCCGAGGCCGCGCCGGAGGGCTATGAGCTCGCACCCTCGACCCTGGTTCTCGACGGGCCCGTCTTGCTCGACGAAGGCCCTGACGGCTCTCGCTTTAAGATCACCGCCACGGCCAGCGCCGCCGCCACTTTCCCGCCGGAGGAGCGCGATCGCCTCGCCAACGACTTGACGGGCAAGGACGACGACGAGGTCGCCACGATCCTCCAGGCGCTCCCCGGCGTCGAGTCATTCGACGTCAGCTACGCGCCGGGCTTCCTCGGCGAGCGCATGCCGCGCGTCGGCGGCCAAATCCGGATCGAAACCGATGTCTGACCGCGGTCGCGACCGGATGATGGCGCTCGACGTCGGCGGCCGGCGCACCGGCGTCGCCGTCAGCGATGAGCTCGGCATCCTCGCCTCGCCCATCGGGTACGTCGAGCGCAATGCCCGCGATCGTGCCGAGTTTCGCGATCTCATCCAGCGGTGGAGCATCACCCATCTGCTCGTCGGCCTCCCGACCAGCATGTCTGGCCACGAAGGCCCGCAAGCCGCCGAGGTCCGCGCCTACGCCGACGCCTTGGCCGCCGACCTTGATCTGCCGCTCGACTATTGGGACGAACGCCTCACGACCGCCATGGCCGAGCGCGCATTGATCGAGTCCGGTACTCGCCGCAATCGCCGCAAAGAGCGTGTCGACGCCGTCGCCGCCGCCATGATCTTGCAGAGCTACCTCGACGCAGAACGAGGGCGGCGAGGACGGCAAGAATGACGACGCAACGCCATTCCGAGTCGCGGCGAGGAATCGTCCCGTTTTCCCTTCGAGGGCGAGATTCTTCGCACGCTCGGCATGACACGGTGTCGTCGTCCTTGCCGCCCTCGCCGCCCTGGTATACTG
>JBOGUE010000714.1:0-7422 GCA_050695955.1 Thermomicrobiales bacterium
GGCCAGCAGGTGTCGAACGAGTTGTGGCCGGTTTGCTAGAGATCGCGCGTGATTTGCCCTTTCAGGTGAACGTCACCGAACTCCACGGCGGCGAGCGCTTCGAACTGCCAGGCGGGATGCACGGGAACGCTCTGTCGGTAAATCACCGCATCCCGTGTCTCTCGTATCGAGTCAGCGTGGACCGTGCCCGGCGATTCGACCCGGAGCGCGCGATCGCGCTCGGCGTGCCATTGGAGCAATGGAGTTCGTTGCAGCGGGGGCAGGCGGTCGAATGGTCTGGCGGCACCGCGACGCCAGGTGATGTGCTTGGTCCACCTCGGCCAGGGTTGTCGTTCGGGTTCGTGACCGACACGCGGCCGACCAACGATCTACCGGGCTTTCTGCGTGGCATAGATCTCCTCGTCTGCGAAGGAACGTATGGGGACTCCGAAGATGTCCAGAAGGCGATTGCCCACAAGCACATGACATTCGCTGAGGCGGCTGGAATCGCCGTCGCTGCCGAGGCAAAGTCGTTGTTGTTGACTCATTTCAGCCCGGCGATGGAGGACCCGGCCGCGTTTTTGCCGAACGCGACGGCTGTATTCCCGCGGACCAGCATCGCCGAGAGTGGGCTGACACGGACGTTGAGTTTCTCTGAGGAATGGTCGATGTGATGTAGGGGCGGACACGGAAGTCCGCATCTACAAAAGCGTCTGTCCTGTGGACCAATTAGGGGAAGCGATCCGCGGCAGTGACGAGGGCGTCTTCGACGAAGCCGACAATGGTCGCGGGGTCGCCGGTGTAGACCCAGGCGCCGGCCGGGGTTTCGCCTGGTTGGAGGATCGGTGGGCCGAGTGAGCTCCAGCGGATCTGGGTTGGCTCCATCTCCCAGGCAATGCGAGCCAGCAGGAGTTGCTGATCAAGGGCGAAGCTCGTTTGGATCGAGCCGCTTGCGGCCAGGATCAACTCGTCCGCCTTCGTGATCGAGGAGATCTGCTGGCCCTTCTCGAAAAGGGCGAGCAGGACTTGCATCTGTCGTTCCCGGCGCTGATCGTCATTGTCGGCGTGACGAGTGCGGACGTACTTAAGCGCGGTTTCACCGTCCATATGCTGAACGCCGGGCTCGAAGTAGACCTCTTCCGTGCCGAAGTCCGCGGTCGGGTATGCCGGGTCGTACATCTCGTAGGGCACATTGACCTCGATGCCGCCGACGGCATCGACGGCCTCTTCGAACCCGTCGAAATCGACGAGAACGTAGCCGTCGATGGGGATGCCGAAGGCATCTTCGACGGTGTCGCGGACCATGGCGACACCGGCGACGACGTTGTCCGCGTCGGCTTCGACACCGTAGTTGTACGAGCCGTTAATCTTGTCCGGTCCGACCCCTGGAATCTCGACAAGGAGGTCGCGCGGGACGCTGACCGCCGCAATCCGTTTTTCGATCAAGTCGAGGTGAGCCAAGATAATGACATCGGCGTTTTGGTCGCCGCCTTCAGCGCGCCGGTCGACGCCGAGGATGAGGATGTAGAGGTCGGTACGGCCGCCCCAGGCCTCGGCCGTGCCCGGATCGCCTTCGTTGATCCCCGATGAAATGAGCTGGCGAAATACGTCGAAGTGGGACGTCTCGTCGTCACCGCCCGCCTGGGCGATGGAGGGGCGGGAGGTCGCGGTCGGCTCGGGCGCGGGTGCGGTTGAGATTGGAGCCGCGGTCGGCGTCGGGTCGGCGTCGGTTGCTGCCGCGCCGACTGAGTCAGGAGTCGAGGTGGGTTCGCGTTCCGTCGCCGGCACCGTGACGACGACGTTCGGCTGGCCGGTCGGCTCAACCGTCGGTACGGCGGCTGAACGTGGGGCGCGGGTTGGCAGCGGCACCACGGCCGCGCGTTCGACTTGCACAATGGCGTCGACGACACGCCAACTCTGGACCGAAATCACGGCCAAGAGCACGACGATGACGCCGGCGATGACGAGCGCAACCCGGCGGCGGCGGCCGAGGCGACGGCCCGGAGTTCGGTGTTCGGTCCGAGTGTCGGTCGCGGGGGCGGGGCGAATATTGGTAACGACGGCTCAATCCTTTCGTGCGTCGGGCGGCGGCGAGACGCTGCCAGCGATGGCCGCCCGGGCGCCGAATCTCACGTCCATTGTAGCCACCACCCGATGCACGTGTGCAATTGCAATACGGATGCCTCGGACGGACCGCTTGTCACACGCGGCCGCATCGCACGGTCCGTCCGCGTGAATCAACGCTTGGCGGGCCGTTTTGGTTTTGACCTCGCGGCACAAATGGTGTACAATTCGAACATACGTTCTATTCCGGCGCCAGGGTGGCCGCCGGGAAGGAGATTGGGAATGAGCGCCATGACCGTGACACGAGTAACCAACCGAGACGCCGCCGAGGTGCTGTTCAACGTCGCCACGATCCTCGAGCTGGCGGAAGACAATCCGTACCGCGTTCGTGCCTACCGCCGGGCGGCGCGCTTGTTATTGCGCACGGCGGATCAGACAAAGCTGCGCGTCAACGACCGCAGTGAGCTCGATTTGCCAGGCCTGGGACCTCGGCTGCGGCGCAAGCTGGGCGAGCTGCTGCACACCGGTCAAATGCGGTTTTACGTGGAGTTGTGCGCCGATTTGCCGCGTGAAGTCGCCAGCCTGATGGAGATCCCCACCATCGGGCCGAAGACGGCGCGGCGGCTGCATGAAGAGCTGGGGCTGGGGACCGCGGCCGACGTGGTCGAAGCGGCACGTGAGGGGAAGATCCGGCAACTCTACGGTTTTGGCGAGAAGCGAGAACGGCAGTTGCTGCATGGCGCCGAGCAGGTGCTGGGCGGATTCCGCAAGGTTGCCTCGCCGACGCCGCTCGAGGACGAGGACGAGGTGATGGAGGCGCTGCCGGCCCCGCGCACGCTTACCCTGCTGCCCACGCTGCCGGAGGCGGCGTAAGTGGCTAGCTGGGCAAACCGCGGTCGACCGCCGTGGCGGCGTTCCGGGCCGAAGACCGATACATCTCCTGATCTTGCGGACGGCGACGCCACCGCTGCCGACGACGTGCCGGGTGAGCTCGATCTCTTCGATGCCCTTGTCGGTGTGGCGAACGACGGCGATGAGGCCGACGTCGAGGCGGTGTCAGGTTTACAGCCCGCCACGAAGCCGGAGCAATCGAGCTTCGACCTCGCCCACGCCGAGGCGCGGGCACGGTTCCCGCTCGAACGCGCGCCCACGCTCGGCGTCACGCCGCGCCCGTATCAAGACGAAGCTCTGGCGGCGTGGCTGCGGCACGATGGGCGCGGGGTGGTTGCGCTGCCGACGGGCGCCGGAAAGACGGTTGTCGCGTTGATGGCGGTCGCGCGCCTCGGGGTGCGGACACTTGTCGTCGTACCGACGATCGACTTGCTCCACCAGTGGCGGGGCGCGCTGGTGGAGCGGCTCGACTATCCGCTCGACGCCGTCGGCATCGTCGGCGGCGGAAAGCGGACGGTGCGCGACCTGACGGTGATTACCTACGACTCGGCGGCGATGCCGTCGCGTCGCTTGGACGACTTCGGGTTGTTGATCGTGGACGAGGTCCACCATTTGCCCGCACGCGCCTATCAGACGATTGCGCGGAAGGTGAACGCGCCGTTTCGCCTCGGCCTGAGCGCGACGCCGGAGCGCGCCGACTTCGGGCACTTGTCACTGCCGGGTCTGATCGGTGAGGTCGTCTACCGGCGAGAGGCCGCCGAATTGGCTGCCGCGCAGCACTTGGCGGCGTACGACGAGCGGCGGATTTTCGTGAACTTGGCCCCGGAGGAACAGATCGAGTACGACCGGCTGATGGCCGAATACAAGTGGTATTTGGCCTCACGGCGCGGTCAGCTTGGCCGGGGCGAGGGGATGTATCAGGAACTGATCCGGCGGTCGGGGCATGATCCGGCCGCCCGCTCGGCCTTGCGGTCGCACCAGCGCGCGCGGGTGATCGCACTCAGCGCCGGCGCGAAGATCGAGCGCGTGGCGGAGCTGCTCGACAAACATCGCGACGAAAAAGTCATCGTGTTCTCCGAGTACAACGCGATGGTCGACGAGTTGAGTGAGCGCCTGCTGCTGCCGGCGATCACCTACCGCACGCCGTTGCCGGAGCGGCGGCTGATTCTCGACCGTTTTCGAGCCGGAGCGTATTCGAAGCTGGTGACCGGCCGGGTGCTCAACGAGGGCGTGGACGTGCCAGACGCCAGCGTGGCAGTGGTCGTCAGCGGCTCGTCGGCGACGCGCGAGTACATCCAGCGCCTTGGGCGGATCTTGCGGCCGAAGCGCGAGACGGCCGTCCTCTACGAGTTAGTCACGCGCCGTACGGTCGAGGGGCGCAGTGCCCGCAAGCGCCGGCCGAATTCGAGCCCGAAGGCCGCTTAGGCTACAACCGCCCCGACGACCAAGGAGGAGTACCCCGCGATGGCCTTCTGCCGCCAGGATATCCCAAAGACGACCCGCAAGGGGGCCGAAGGCGAGCGCCGCCGGTTATACCCGCGTTACCTCCGCGACCGCACGGTGCTGCCGAAGATCGACCTGGCGACGGCGTATTTGGACGGCATGGTCGGGCGGCGCCGGGCCGAACTGTCGCCGGATGCGGTGGTCGAGTTGTTCGGCGATCCCAAGCTGGCGCGCTGCATCCTTTCCTGTCTGGCGGATACCTACCGCTATCGCACGCCGGCGATCCATGAGATCGCGGGTGAGGAGGTGGCGACGCGCCTGGCCGGCTGGGACCTCTTCACCGCGGCCGACCTCCGGCATCACGTCTATACAGCATTGCAGCGAGACGAGCGTGGCTGTGCGAATCCAAACGGTCGGGCAGATTTTCTGGCCAAAGTCGCTGAGCCGCTGGGCCTTGACGGGGTGCTCCTTGACCGGTTGCTTCACCTCGACGCCGAGCGCAACGCATTGCTCGTACGAACCGGAGAGCGACCGGAGGCGGACGATGTCGTTGCCCGCTACAACGCGACGCTGACGCTGTCGGTGTTGCGGCAGGCGTCGTCGGTCACCCTGCATGTACCGGGGTTGGACCGGACGACGCTCGAGACGATTTGCGCGCGACTCGACGTCGAATGGCGGTGGACGGCCGATGGCGGCGTTCGTTTGGTGGGACGGCGGGACGCGCACGGCGCTTGGAGTCGATTTGGCGGGCGGCTCGCGCGGTGCGCCGTGCAGCTTCTGATGGTTAGTCCAAATGAGCCGGAAGGCGAGGCAACGGTTCATTTGAGCAGTGAGCCGCTGCGGTTTGCGATCGACGGCAAGGTCGTCTCATCGGTGCGGCCGAAGCAACGGGCGGCGGCCGGCGCATCAGGAACGATCCGCGCCACGGGGTTGTTCGATGACCTCGGCGCGTACCGGCGGCGGTGGAGCATCGATGGCTGGACCTTCCGCCGCGCGATGGAACCGCTCGTCGTCCAGGGAGTGGTCGTGTTGCCGGAGATGCTCTGCGTACGGGGCGACCTGAGCGTGGCGGTGGTGGCGGTCGAGACGGATCAGGGCGAGGCAATTGCGGCGGTCGAAGCGATCGACCGGAAGCGGCCGGTGATCGCCCTCGGCGCGCAACCGGGAACCACCGCGTGTCCCGCGATCGCCACCGGGAGTGCGGAGGCGCTGTTGCTGCTGCTGGAGTCGGAAGCAGAGCACGCCGAGCCTGGGCAAACGCCGATGCGATTGACCGCGGAGGAGCTTGCAATGGAAGGCTGGGTAGGACTTTCGAGGCTTGACGCGCTGTTCGCGGGCGAGGACGACATGCAGATGCGGCTCATGCCGTTGACCGAGGATGGCGACGCGGCGTTCGTGCCCGGCTTCGGTCTGTGCCGGACGGCAGTCCTGGAAGACCTTCGGGATCGGCAATTGAGCGGTCCGGTCGAGATCCCGCGCTTGCGGGCGGCAATAGCGAAGCGCTTCGGCGATGGGCCCGCGGCCGATGCGTTGACGCTGCATCTGCTGAGTGCCGGCGCGTTCGTGTATCGCCGTCATGCACGGGAAGAACCTGCGGCAGCCCAGGCCGCCTAACCCTTCGCTACCCGCGCTCCCGGTCAGCCTCTTCCTTGCCAAGGGCGACGGTGCGTTGGTAGGCAGCGTAGACCGATTTTGAGAAGACGGTGCGCAGGCCGCCCTTTTCCATCTGGTAGATCGCCTCGGCGGAGGTGCCGCCAGGGGATGTGACCATGTTGCGCAGCTCGGCCATGTGCTTGCCCGAGCTGCGGGCGAAGGCGACCGAACCTTCCACGGTTTGAAGAACTATTTGCTCGGCGATGCGACGGGGAAAGCCCATGTGGACACCGGCGTCGATGAGGGCTTCCATCATCAGGAAGACGTAGGTGGGGCCGGTGCCGGAGAGGGCGGTCGCCATGTCGACGTACTTCTCTTCCTCGACCCAGAGTTCTTCGCCGAGCGCGCCGAGAACTGCGCGAACGCGCTCACGCTGCCTCTCATCGACATCGGCCGTTGAGGTCCAGACGCTCATCCCGGCTCCGATTTGGGCGGGGGTATTCGGCATAACACGGGCGATGGCGTCGTGGCCGAGTCCGCGGCTGAGAGAGTCGATGCCAGCCCCGGCAATGATCGAGATGACGACCTGTTCCGGCGTCAAGCGGCCGTGGAGCTGCTTCATCAGGATGCCCAGGATTTGGGGCTTGACGGTGAGGAAGACGAGGTCGGACTCGGCGATGGCCTCGCGATTTCCTTCGACGACTTGAATGCCGAAACGTAGGATGAGTCGTTCGCGGCGGTCGGACCGGGGGTGGCTGGCGACGATCCGCTCGGGATTGACGAGTCGCCGGTCGAGCAGACCGGCAATCATCGCTTCCGCCATCACTCCAGCGCCGACGAAGGCGAGTTTTGCGCCTTCGAGCGCGTCGCCGTTCGTGTTTGGTGCTTTATCCATTGCCCCTCCCATCATCGCCTGGCGTCTCGGATGAGACGATTGTAGCCGCGGGAAGGTGCGATGCGGGCAGGGAGCTTGCGGGGGCCTGCGACAATAGACCGAGCCGGCAGCGACAACGGGCCGGCAGAGAGACGCGGTTACAGTCCGGAAAGTGAGCGCAAGGGTGTCCAACCGTTTGGCTAACGAAACCAGCCCGTACTTATTGCAGCACAAGGACAACCCCGTCGATTGGTATTCGTGGGGGCCGGAAGCGCTGAAGGCGGCGAAACTAGAGGACAAGCCGATCCTGGTCAGCATCGGTTATTCGGCGTGCCATTGGTGCCATGTGATGGAACACGAGTCGTTCGAGGACGACGCGACGGCGGCGTTGATGAACGCGCGGTTCGTCAACATCAAGGTCGACCGCGAGGAGCGCCCCGACCTCGACTCGATTTACATGTCGGCAGTACAGGCGATGTCGGGGCAAGGCGGTTGGCCGTTGAACTGCTTTTTGACGCCGGAGGGCGCCCCGTTCTACGGCGGGACATACTGGCCGCCCGAGGACCGGATGGGGATGC
>JBOGUE010000715.1:0-3208 GCA_050695955.1 Thermomicrobiales bacterium
GTCGGGGCGCGCGATCGCGCCCCCGACTGGTGTCACCTATGTTGCTGTCGCTGGAGGCAGCCGGTCGTGGAGGAGTGGTGTCTCGTCTGCTAATCCCAGTCGCGTTCGGGATGGGAGCCGGATCGTGAGTCGTACCCCCACCGGGCGGCCGCCAGGTCGCAGGCAACCAGCAGCGCGAAGACAACGATGAGGTAGATCAACGTGGAATCCATGTCGTGTGCCTCCGCTATGAATGCAATCAATCCGTCGCGAGTGGGTGTCGATTACCGCGCGAGCCTGAAGGTGAAGGTGTAGCTGGACGCGGGAACGGTGACATCCGGCGTGACCTGGATGAGGGTGTCGTTTTCTCCGCGGAGTTCCTGCAGGCCCTCGCCGCGGACATTCGCGAAGCGGCCGTAGCCGCCGATGATCGCCCGGTGGGTAACGGGTACGCCGCCCTCCAGCCCGACGTGGACGATGGCGTCAGGCGCTTCCTCAACCGCGCCCTCGGCGATGGAGAGACCGGAGTCAAGAATGTGCTGGACGGTCGAGATGACGTGCGGCACGCCGCCCGAGGCGATGTCGACGTTGAAGGCGCCGCTGCAGATCCAACGGCCGATTGCGCCCGGCTGATCGGGGCTGGTCGATCCTTGATCGAAGGTGCCGGCCGGGAAGATGTTGCCGTACATGACGAAGGTGTCGCCGACCTCCGCCGGGCTGTTCGGATCGCTCTGGGGCCCGCGGACGACGCGCATGGTGCGGCCGTCGAGGGCGACGTCGAAAACCAGTTCCTCGGTCTCCGGCTCGACGGCGCGAGCCACCGTGGGCGCAGCCAAAAGGGCAGCGGCCCCTGCCGCAAGTCCCCCGGTGCGCAGGATGCGGCGGCGGTCGATGGTCGATGTCGGTCGTTCGGTCATGTTCATGGTGGTCAACTACTCCTTATCTCTCTGATCTCTGACAGCAAGCGTCCTCCAAATCGGTCCTGGTGGGCTTTGGTCGTCCTCCTTTCCGGCGTGGGCCATATCGGTTCCCTCATTTCGTCCCGGAACGACTATGCCAACTGGCAGATGCCCGATGGTGAGCCTTCGATGAGAAAAGGATGAGAAATCGGCCGTCTTACGGATGCGCGGCAGGCCAACGGCCGGCATGATGGGGACGGCGACGAATCGCGCCGATGGCTGGTGCGGGCCGGCATCGCGACGAGGACGGAGGGAACGCACGATGGCTGGCCGGATTGGGGATCTTCTCATCACCCGCGCGGCGCAGAGTTTCGTCGGGCGTGAGGAGGAACTGGCGCTTTTACTCCGGATGCTGGACGAAGGGAAACCGCCGGTCTGGTTCATTCACGCGATGGCCGGCACCGGGAAGTCGCGCTTGCTCGAAGCCTTCGCCGGCCGGGCGCGCCGTCAAGGGGCAACGGTCGTCACCCTCGACTGCCGAACAATCGAACCGACGGCGGGCGCCATGCTGCGGGCGATCGCCGCCGTCGCGGGCGGGGAAGCGGCGACGGCCGAGGCGACGGCCGACCGTGTGGGGGCGCACGGCGACCGCGTCGTGCTGGTCCTCGACGCCTATGAAACCGTCTCGTGCCTCGATGCCTGGCTGCGCGAGGTCTTCATCCCGCTGCTGCCTACCCACATGCGCGTCGTCATGGCCAGCCGCCATTCCCCAGAGACGGCCTGGATGACGACGGCCGGTTGGGCGGGGCTCTTTCGGAGCATCCCGCTGGAGGGGTTGCCGGATTCGGATGCGCTCGAGCTGCTCCGGCGCGCCGGTCTCGAGGGCGAACTGGCCCTTCGCCTGGTGCGCGTCTCCGGGGGCTGCCCGCTGGCGCTGCGCCTGGCGGTGATCATCGCGGGTGGGCGGCCGGACATGCCGCTGGACGAGGCGACGATCGGCCGCCTCTACGAGGATCTAATGGCGGTCTATCTGGCCGACGTCAAGGACACGCCGACCTTGAACGCGATGGAGGCGGCCTCCGTCGTGCGGCGCGCGACCCGCCCACTCCTCGCCGCGATGCTCCCCGAGGACGAGGGCCAGGGGGCGTTCGACCGCCTGCGGCGGCTCTCCTTCGTCCTGCGGGACACGGATGGTCTGACATTCCACGACACGGTGCAAGCGGCGATCGCAACGCGGCTGCGCGCGAACGACCCGACGCGGTACCGCGAGTACCGCCGGGCGGCCTGGCGGCATCTGCGCGCCGAGGTGCGCGGGGTGGGCACGGCGGAACTTTGGCGGTATACCGCCGACATGCTGTTCCTGCTCGAAAACCCCGCCGTGCGGGAGGCGTTCTTTCCCACCGCCGCGCCCCGGTACACGGTGGAGACGGCCAAACCGGCGGACGAACCGGCGATCATGGCGATCAGCGAGCGGCACGACGGGCCGGCCACCAGGGAGGTGGTCGAGACATGGTGGCGGCGGGCCGCGGAGACGTTTCGGGTCGTGCGCGATCGCGGTGACGACGTGGTTGGCTCCTATCCGATCTTCACCGCCGACGCCGTGCCGGCGGAGCTGATGCGAGACGACCCGATCCTGCACGCCTGGCTCAGCCACCTCCGGCGCGAACCGGTCCCCAGGGGGCAGCGGGTCATCTTCGCGCCGCGCGGGCTGACGCGGGAGACCGGCGAAGCGCCCTCCCCGGTGCAGAGCGCGATCTGGCTGGAGATCAAGCGCATGTACATGGACCTCAAGCCGCACCTGCGCCGGCTCTACATCGCCAAACGCGACCTCGCCGCGTTCGACGACGCCCAGCGCCACCTCGGGTTTCGCCGGCTGCCGGAGTGCGACGTCATCGCCGACGGCATGCGCTACCACACGCTGATGCTGGACTTCGGCCCGGCCTCGGTCGATGGCTGGCTGGCCGGGCTGGTCACGGCGGAGCTGGGGGTCGAGGAGGACGGCATCCTGGATCAGTCGGCGCGGGAGTTGGTGCTCGACGGAGAGCGGACCACCCTGACGCGCTTGGAGTTCTCGCTGATGCAGTATCTGACCCAGAATGAAGGGAAGGCGGTCTCGCGGGCGGACCTGCTGGCGAACGTCTGGGGCTACGACTACGAAGGCGGCAGCAACGTCGTCGACGTGGCGGTGCGGGGCCTGCGGCAGAAGATGGGGGACCAGGCGTCGATGATCGAGACGGTGCGGGGGACGGGGTATCGGTTGCGAGTCGGTAGTCGTTAGTCGTTAGGGCATGTTTGCAAAGCTTCGTCATGCTGAGCCCGCAGGCGAAGCA
>JBOGUE010000716.1:0-4430 GCA_050695955.1 Thermomicrobiales bacterium
AGTCGCCTGCGCTACCGCATTGACACCACCTTCGGGCAACTCGTCGAGCGGTACCACGCCAAGCGGGTGTGGGCGCGCGATCAATGGCATCTGTGCAGTCGCCTCCTGCGCAAGGTTCTGAGCCATCCCATCGCCACCCTCCTGAACACCGCGATCGGTAATCCACCGCTCCAACTCGCTCGACTGCTCCCCTAAACTCGCACACCGGGTTAGGTAGGTAGACCGGGCCTTCAGTCCCGGTTCTCCTACTCCCCGAGAAACCTGAGTTCGAGACTGGAAATCGTGCCGCCGAGGTACGCGATCAGCGTCGCGAGGAAGACGACCGTCCCTTCGAGCTCCAGCAGCTCCTCGCCGGCGCCGATCATCTCGTAGGTGAGGTCATCGCCGCGCGTCGAGAGATACCACCCGCTGAAAGCTTCGATCCCGAGGGCGCCGGTCACGTAGCACGCGCCTGCCGCCAGGAACCCGAACCGGGTGGCGGCGGGAAGCCGGCCCACAAACGGTCGATAGGCAAGGGCCATCATCAGGACGGCGACGGCAGCCGGAATCACCCAGGCGAAGTAGAGCCACCCACGAGTGATGCCGAAGAGATCTCGCAGTGGATCAATAAAGAACTCGTGGATGGCGATCGCTTCGTCGAGCGAGATGTACGCGAAGATCAGCGCCAGTCCTGTCCAACCCCGGAAATCGGGCGCGGCGGCGCGGTACGCCCGTATCGCGCAGACTGCCAACAACGCGGCGCACATGACGAGCAGGATTACGGCGTACCACGTCGGCACGCTCCCCTCGCCGTTCATGTTGAAACGCGGCACAGACCCCTTCAGGGACCCATGCCCCAAGATGTGTGCCGAGTACTGACCGCCGATATGGGCAAAGAGCAGCAGCACGATCCTGATGTTGAGCACGTCGCCAACGCGCCCAGGTGATATCGTCAGGGTCATACCCGTCCCGGCTCATCCGTCAATCGTTAATCAAATCCGAACGCGAGAATATCACGCCCCCATAGAAACCGGCCGGACCGTCGTCGTAGGGGCGGAACCTGCGCCATCGGGTACAAGTGAGCGCCCGTGGCGCGTTGTCACGTGTCGATATGCGGCGGTTTATCCAGGGCGCCGGACCGCTTGTGCGGGGTCCCGTTCGTCGAGGCCGGTCGGTACCCGATGGCCTCGACGCCTGGGCACGGTCCGGTGGCCCAGCGACCTCCCGCGAATTCCGCGCTTGACAACACGCGTTCGACCTTAACTGGTAACCGATGACCGATGTGTCCAACCCTACATCAATCCGGTATGCATCGGCTCCCCAGCTGGTTCCATAAACGCGTTGACGCGCGGCTCTTGGCGCCGCGCGTCTCGCTGACCACTCGTGGGTTTTGTCCTGCATCCAGCCGGGCGGCGGGGTGCAAACCCGAGGGAAGGGGAAACCGCGCTGTGGCTGGCAACGCGGTTGGAATGGCGTACTTCTATGCTAACCACACGGGATCAAGGCGGCGGTCCCATTCGGATACCCGTATTGGTCCGTTCGGCCGGGACCGGCATCAGTGCCCAACTGGGACCGCGACCGGGGCCGCCTCGGTGACGACCGCGCGGAGGGCGGCGAGCACGACGTCCGCTTCCCCCGGTTCGAGCAGTTGGGGGTTGAAGGCGATGCCGTCTTCGCCTTCCGGCAGGACGGCGATCCGTGGATCGTGCTGCCAGAGCGACTCGATCAGGGCGTCGCGCCGGGCGCCGTCGCCAGCGTGGAGAACCGCCCGCGGGATCGGTTGGCCGGTGTGGCTCTCGGGGATGCGCTCGGCGCTGACGCCGGGGAGGGCGCCGAGGCCGTCGACCCAGCGGCGGACGATCGCGTCGTAGCCGGCGAGGACGTCCGGTTCGTCCAACGCCAGCGACCACTCGACGGCGGCGAGGACGCCGACCAACTCCTCCTTGCCGACCTTGGCCGGGCGGCCGACGCTGTGGAAGGGGCCGCCGTTGGCGCGGCAGGAGGCGATCAGGTCGCGCCGGCCGAGGATGAGGCCGCTCGACTGTGGTCCCCGCAAACCTTTGCCGCCGCTGAAGATCGCCAAGTCGGCTCCGACCTCGGTGGTGAAGTACCAGAGGTTGGCGACGGGCGGCGTCTGGTTGGCGGCATCGACGATGACCGGCACGTCGCGCTCGTGAGCGATGGCGACGATCCGCTCCAGCGGCGGCGCAAATGGCTCGAAGAGCGAGGAGGCGAACCAGATGACGGCGGCGGTGCGCTCGGTGACGGCGTTGACGAGTTCGTCCTCAGTTTCGCCGACCTCGACGAGTGTCGCGCCCGTTTCCCGCGCCGCCGAGAGGAAGCCGTTCCACTGGCCGCGGAAGTACACGACTTCGTGCCGCGGGCAATCGGCCACGTCGGGCAGGGCGGTGATGCGGGCCGGGTCGGCGCCGGTGATGCAGGCGGCGACCGCCTGCAGGATGCCGGCCGCCGCGCCGCAGGAGACGCAGGCGGCCTCGTTCCGGGTCAGGGCGGCGATGCGCTCGCCGACCCGGTCGTGCAGCTCCGGCAGGTCGATGAAGGACCCGGCCGCGTCCTCCATCGCCGCCAGCACCGGCGGCGGCATCAGCGAGCCGCCGAGTTTCGTCTGCGCCGCCGCCGCGTTGATCACCCGGCGCACGCCGAGGGTTTCGTAGATGGACATGTTCTCTCCAGTCGTTCGTCATTCGTCGTTAGTAACCATTGGCCGGGTATTGTCCCGCAAGTGCGGCGATCGTGCTGAGGCCAACTGCAACCGTGGACGATACCGCTCCACCGGCTACTGATGACTGACGACGAACGACCAACGACTAGGGCGTGTTGGCAAAGCGCTTCAGGCGAGCAGCAACGACCCTCAAATGCGGCATTGAAGGGTGTCCGTACGAGTTGGTGCCTCGGGTCGTGGGTTCCCTCAGCCGCGCTGGTGGCGACGACATCGAATGTGCAAACACGCCATAGAGGGGCTAGACCACCCGCTTCGGTCTACACGTCAAGACCACGAAACCGCCACCAAATACCCTGGTCTCGACCAGCTCCAGGTCTGCGTTCACGCCATCCTCAAACAATCGTGTTCCGCTCCCGCGAACGACTGGATACACCCAAAACCTGAACTCATCGACCAGATTGTGCTCGAACAGCGTTTTCGCGAGCTGGCCGCACCCGTACATGACAATGTTCTGCCCGGGCTGCTCTTTCAACCTGGCGATTTCTCGCGGAACGTCGCCCTTGATCAGCGTTGCATTCCAGGAGAGCGGTTCGCTCAGTGTCGACGAGGCCACATACTTCGGGAGGCTATTGATTCGATCGGCGACGCCAGCTGCCCCCGGTTCGTCATCGGCAGCGGTCCTGGTTGGCCACACCTCGGCAAAGATTTGATAGGTTTCCCGGCCCATCAGCAGCGTATCCGCCTCGAACAGCAGATCGCGAGCGTATTTCCCGCGCTCCTCCGCGGAGTCTGGACCTTGCGGATGAATGGACCAATCGATCGGCTGAATCACGCCGTCCAACGTCACATACGTCGAAACGATGATTTTCCTCACGCGGAGTCCTCCTTCGGTTCGATGATGCTCGCGAAAACGGGCACAAAACATGCCGGTCCACCCATCGTAGACCAGCGAATCGGGATGGTCTTGTACGAAAACGACAGCTATTCGAGGGTGGTGCTTCCGACTATTTCCGCGGGTGTCTGCCCCAACAATCGCTTCAACGATCGCGTCAAATGCGGCTGGTCGTAATAGCCCGCCTCATGAACGGTATCGAGAATCGACACCCCGCGCTGCAGCAGCGTCATGGCGGTTCGGGCACGTTCGATTTGCTGGATTGCTCTCCGCGTCAGACCAGTCGCATGCACGAATCGCCGCTGGACCGAGCGTGCCGAAAGGTCGTTCCACCGACCTTGCAGCACCGCATCAACAATCGGCTCGCGAACAAGCAGACCTTCCCGTACGAGTCGGTCCACAAACGTGTCGGCGTTCTCGTAGTCGGGAAATTGCCAGGCTGTTCCGTCCAAGTAGAACGACCGCTCTCCGACCCCGGGGAGCGTCAGATCTCTGTCAACCAGTGCCCTGATGGGCAGATGAGGCATGAACGCACCGACTCGAAAATTGATGCCGACCCATTCCCCATCCGCGTCGCAAAAGAGCGGCGTCGCCTTGGTCTCGGGTCCGCGCACGGTGAACGTCGACTTGCCATCACGCAGCGTGACGACCATCATCAAATGATTCGAAGCAATTGACTGAAACATTCCGGAACGCACGCTTCGGGCGTGCCAAACCTGATCCACGAACGGCGAATCCGACGGTCTTAAATCGAGCTCAAAGATCAACATCGTCCTCCAGAGCACAACTTGGAGGATTCTATCACTTCTCCAGCCGGCTACTGTGCGTGATTCCGGAGGCGATCCTGCCAATGAGGGGCGCCACTGCCCCCATGTC
>JBOGUE010000717.1:0-4127 GCA_050695955.1 Thermomicrobiales bacterium
CCACACAGAAAGCCTGTTGACCCTCGAACCGGTCGACCATCAACTCGATCAGCCCGTCCGAGATGAGAATGCGCGAGCCGGGCCGGATCGCCGGTATGAGATCCTCGAAGTCGATCCCGATCCGCCCCTCTTCGGTCGGCTCCGGTCGCGGCACGATCACCACCTCGGTGCCGCGTGCGAACCCGACCGGCTCCTCGCCTTTGAGCGGCCCCGTGCGGATCTTGAGCCCGCGCAGGTCGAACAGCACCGGCACCTTGACGCCCAACTCGTCCGCGACCGTTCGCACGTCGGCGATCAACCTGGCGCGGGTGTCCGGCGTCCCGTGCGCGGCGTTGATCCGCACCATGTCAGCTCCGGCCAGGAGCAATTCCCGCAGGCGCTCCTCTCCGGCCACCGCCGGCCCCAGCGTCGTCACGATCTTGACGCGCCGGTTGCTATAAACGGGCACGGTCTTCTCCTCAGTCAATGCTTCCCCAAGATTCGCCCTAGGGAGTCTCATAGGCGGTTCGTGTCCAGTCGGATGGTACCAGCCAAGGGCATCAAAGCGGCAGGGCGGCAAGGCGGACACGGCGTTGAAACGCCGCGCTGAACTCCGCAACCTACCTACAGAAGCCCTTCCAGGGCTGTGGCAATCAACGCGCGTCACCACAATCCCGGAGTAACCGTGTTGGGTGTCAAGGGGTGAGATCGAGCAAGCGTCCTTGGCCGACGGCGGTCTGCTGCCACGTCAGCCCGTCGCGGACCATCGCCGTCAAGATCCCGAGGAGGCGCCGCATGCAGGCAACCATGGCGAGCTTGTGGGGGTTGCCCATCGCTCGCAAATGTGCGTCGTGCGCCCCGCAACGGCGCTCCCAGCGAATCGTCGTCCTCATCGCCTCGTACAGGGCGTGCCGTCCCGCCCCCCGGCCGCCGCCGATGCGCCGCTGCCCGCGCTGCTGGCCGCTCTCCGCCGCCCAGGGCGCGACCCCGACCAAGGCCGCCAGTTGCTTGCCGGGGCCGTGCCCCCACTCCGAGACGGTCGGAGACCGACCATGGGACTTCCCGGGCGACGGCAGCACTCCTCTCCTCATATACGAGGGACTTCGTCAGGCGTAGCACGGGCCTTCAGCCCCGTGTCATGGTCATCAACCGGCGACGTTCCGCCCTCGCCACCTCTTCGCCTAGCACTCCGTCCGCACAACAACCAGCTTGTCCGCGCCGGACTCCGCGCCCCAGACCTCACCATGCCGCCCATGGATCTGGCGGACGTTCGCGCCCAGATCCGGCAGCGGCACGGAGGCAAATTCCTCCGTGTCCGGGTCGAACCGAACCAAGGCGTTCGCGCCGAAGTCACTCAGCCACACATCGTCCCGCTCGTCCACGTACACCGCATACGCTTGTGGCTGGTCGCCGGGCAATCGCCACTCTTGCCACGAGTCGGTATCCGGCTCGTAGCGCGCTACCTGGCCGGCGTCCCATTCGCTCATCCAGAGAATTCCGTGCGAGTCCGTCCACACGCGGCGCGTTCCCGCGCCCGCGGTCGGCGGATCGATCTCAGTCACCGACAAAACTCCGTCGGCCCAATCGAGCGCCCCGAGATAGCTCCCAGCGAGCGAGACGAAGTAGACATCGCCGTCCGGCGTCGCGGTGATGCCGTACGGCCCCCGCCCCCGCGGCGCGTCCAGCGTGACCATCTCGGCTGTTGCCGGATCGAGCCGTCCAACGACACCCGTCTGCCCCGTAAACCAGACGATCCCTTCGCCGTCGATCACCGGCGTATTGAGGTTGGCGGAGGCAAAGGGCACCGGAAAGACATCAAGCGCGAACGTTTCGGCGTCGACGCGCACCAATGCGTTCAGCCCGCCGTCCGTGACCCACGCCGCACCCTCGCCATCGACCATGACCCCATGCGGCGACGATCCGTCGCCAAGCTCAATCCGCTCGATCTCACCCGATTGCGGGTCGAGCAGACCGAGCGCACCGCTCCCCTGAGCCGTATACCAGACCCCGTTTCCGTCGGCCGCGGGCGCGACGTCGTGCGGACGATCGCCCGCCGGGAGAGGGAAAGTCTCAACCGCGAGACATGACTCCGGCGGAGTTATCCCTGGCGTAGCCGGTTGAGCCGCCACAGATGACGCTGCGATCGAAGCACCAATCAAGGAGAGGAGCATCGTCAGTCGTACTGCCAGCGCGACGAGGTATCGTGGAAACGCCATCATCGTCAGCCTCCTCGTGTCGTAGTCCGTCCGACGCGTTGCACGCCTTTAATTGGCCCCCTCCACATCCGGCACTGTAGCATGTGGCACTCTGGCGGCACTGTTCGTGCGGAGCCGTTCATCCCGTATCCCGATTGGCGCGCCAGCGCGGAGGAAATCGAACGGTTGGAGACGCTCGCCAACGTCTGGCGCTACATCGACGAGAACCCCGAGCGCTTCCGGGAGGCGCTGCTCACGCACGTGCAGCTCAGCGCGCTCGCGCTCGTCGCCGCCCTGGCGATCTTCGTTCCGCTGGGCGTCCTCTCGGCGCGCTCCCGCTCGCTCGGTCCGCCGATCATCGCCGCCGTCGCCGGCGCCCGCGTCGTCCCCAGTCTCGCCGTCCTCTTTCTCCTCTATCCCTACCGCCGCCAGGTCGGCGACCTGCTGCCGATGTTTGACCGCAACTTCGCCCTCGCCCTCATCGCCCTCACGATGCTCGCCGGACCGCCAATCATCATCAATACCGATGCCGGCTTGCGCGGCGTCGATGCGGCCATCCTCGAAAACGCCCGCGGTCTCGGCATGAAGCCGCGACAGGTCTTCGCCCGCGTCCACCTGCCTCTCGCTTTGCCGATCGTGATCGCCGGCGTCCGCACCGCCGGCGTCGAAGTCGTCGCCAGCGCCACGCTGGCGGCCTTCATCGGTACGGGCAGTCTCGGTCGGTTCATCAACAGCGGCTTGACGCTCTTGGACACGACCTTGCTATTAGTTGGTGCCATCCCGGTCACGCTGCTGGCGCTGACCGTGGAGGGTGTATTGGCCTGGCTGGAACGGCTGGTGACGCCGGCCGGTCTCACGCCATAGCGGTTGCGGGCGTTCCACGGATGAACGCTCGTTCGACTATTCGCATGACACGTGGAAAGGAAAGACGCATGGTCACACGGCGAACGTTGGTCAAAGGACTTGCCACGGCGCCGGTTCTCGGTTCAATAGTCATGAGCGCCCCCCGCGTCATGGCCCAAGACGCCATCGGCGTTGGGTCCAAGAACTTCCCGGAGGCGCTCATCATCGGCGAGATGTACGCCCTCGCCCTCGAAAACGCCGGCCTCACAGTCGAACGGAGCCTCAACCTCGGCGGCACCGGCGTCGCCCACGAGGCGCTCCTCGCCGGCGACATCGATCTCTACCCCGAATACACCGGCACCGGCTTGATCGCCGTGCTTGAAGCAACGCTCGCCGACGTAACCGGATCTCAGGCGTCGCCCGTGGCTGGCGCGGCTGCCTCACCGGTTGCTGGTGACACGGTCGACGCCGTCTACAACTATGTCAACCAGCAGTACCAGGAGCAATTCGGCCTGGTTTGGCTCGACCAATCCCCGATGAACAACTCCCAGGCCCTCGCCGTCACCCGCGACTTCGCCGACGAGCACGGTCTGTCCACGATTTCGCAGCTCGCCGAGTTGGCAGGCGACGAGGAAATCGTCATCTCCGCCCCCTCTGACTTCGAGGAGCGCCCCGACGGCCTGATCGGTCTCCGGGATGTCTACGGCGGCGGCTTCGAGGACGTCGAGGTCAACGGCGTCGACCCCGGCATCAAGTACCAAGCCCTCACCGACGGCGACGCCAATGTCGTCCTTGCCTTCTCGACCGACGCCGAGATCGCCTTCTTCGACCTCGTCGTCCTCGAAGATGACCTCGGTCTCTGGCCGCCCTATCACGTGGCGCCGGTCGTCCGGCAAGACACCCTCGACGCCAATCCGCTCATCGGCGAGACCCTCAATACCCTTTCGCCGCTTCTTACCACCGAGGTGATGATTGAGCTCAACGGCCTGGTCGTCGGCGAAGAGAAGCAGGACCCGGCGGACGTCGCCCGCCAGTTCCTCGTGGACCAACAACTGATCAGTGAGTAACGTTTCAAACGATCCGAACGCAACCGAGCGGCCGCGCCGGGGG
>JBOGUE010000718.1:0-11349 GCA_050695955.1 Thermomicrobiales bacterium
GTGGTCGAGCGGTGCGTCAACCGGCGCAAGCACTGGCGCGGGCTCGCCACCCGCTTCGCGCAGCGGGCGGCCAACGACCGGGCGATGGTCGTCCTCGCCTCGACCATGATCTGGCTCGGCTCATGAATTACCAGACACACCCTAGTCCAATAGACCCCGCTGTTCGCTATCACCAACGCGAGAGGAGCGCCATGCTGACCGACGATCAATCGACGACGCGGCCAACCCTCGACTTCTACGCGCAACCGGCAACGATGACGTTGGCCGGCGCCTACGCGTCGCTCTTCGACGGGTTGCCGCGCGAGGTGGCCGATCTCGTCCGCGTCCTCCACGGCCTGGTGCTGCACGAACATATTGCGCCGGCCTATGGCGTTACGCTCTCGGACGAACGCCGGAGCAGCGTCCATATCCGCCCGGTGGAGCGGATCCTGGAACGGCTGCTGGCGGATGACGACGGCCCGCTCACAACCGCCCGCTCACCCGAGACTCGCCTGGCCGGCAACTGCCGGCATTTCACCGTGCTGCTGGTCGCCATCTTGCGCCACCAGGGGGTGCCGGCCCGGGCCCGTTGTGGCTTCGGCGGCTATTTTGGCGCCGGGAGTTTCGAGGACCACTGGGTCGGCGAATACTGGCATGCCGCGGAGGCGCGCTGGGTCCTCGTCGATGCCCAGATCGACGACGTGCAACGGGGCATGTTCCCCGTCGACTTCGACCTCCTCGACGTGCCGCGCGACCGTTTCGTGATCGCCGGCGATGCCTGGGCGCAATGCCGCGCCGGCGAGGCCGATCCGGCGAAATACGGGCTCAGCTTCCTCAACGAGACCGGACTCTGGTGGATTGCCGGCAACCTCCTGCGCGATGCCGCCGCGCTCAACAACCTGGAGATGCTGCCCTGGGACGTCTGGGGCGCCATGCCCGCTCCCGACGAGCCGATCCAGCCCGCCGAGCTGGCGCTCTTCGACCGCCTGGCCCCGCTCACGCGGACGCCCGACGCCGCCTTGGCCGAGTTGCGCGCCCTCTACGAAGGCGACGATCGCCTGCGCGTGCCGCCGACCGTCCGCAATGCCGTGCTGAACCGCGACGAAGCCATCTGACCTGGAATCTGGATCGTGCCTCATCGCCTCTCGCATTGCCGCGGCGGATGGCCTTCTGCGACCGAACGGAGCGCCTTCAACAGGAAGCTGCTCTGCACCAGCCCCCAGCCCCGAGCCCCCAGCACGGGCGGCTTCGCTTTCGTCTACGGTCTCTGCACGAACGACGGAGATGCCAAAGCTGTCCGCGTTGGGCGAATCGCGCCGGCCTGCTAAACGAATAGGGCTGTGTCAACGTCGCGCAATCGTCCCGCGATACCGGGCGGACCGGGTGCCCTCTGGGCGATGTCCGCCCGCGCGAAGACTGGAACGTCACGACGTTGACACAGGCCTGGCTAAGCGAACACCTGTCCTATACGTTCACGTGAAATCCGGTATACTGCTCTCTGCTATTCGTCGCCCGTTTGGCGCAGCCAAAGGAGGATCTCGTGGCACAGGAGACACCGTGGGCCGAAAAACTCGACGAACCGCGGGACATTGAGATCAGACCGGTGGCAGAGGGCAGAAAAAATCTGCGTGCCGGCCAACTCATGCCCTATCCGAACGGTCGGGCCGTGGATGCGGTGATCCGCGCCATCCCCACGGGACAAGCAATGACGCGGAAGTCGCTTCGTGACGAATTGGCGCGAACGCACGGCGCCGACATCTCGTGTCCAGTCACCACCGGCATCTGCCTCCGCATCGTTGCCGAGGCGGCGTACGAAGCGTTCACCAATGGCACGCCGATCGCGGAGGTCGCGCCGGTCTGGCGGGTGCTCGATCCAACGGCGCCGGTCCTCAAAAAGGTCTCCTTCGATCCCGCCTTCATCCTCGACCAACGCGCCCGTGAACAATCGCAGTCGCAACCGCAACCGCAACATGCGTAACGAGATGCACGGCGCCCGCAGACCGCTGATCCTGTTCCCTGGGGCATTGATGGCAATCGCCCCATCGATCCGACCGGCAGCTTCGCGGCGCCAACGGGATCCGCATGCATAGTCAAAACACGGCCGCACAGTCGCGCGAGATGGTGGACGCCGTCTACCGCGCCGAATCGCGTCGCGTCTTTGCCACGCTCATCCGCCTGCTCGGCGACTTCGACCTCGCCGAAGACGCGCTGCACGATGCCTTCAGGGCCGCACTGGAGCAATGGACAAAGGAAGGCGTGCCCGCCAATCCCCGCGCGTGGCTCGTGTCGGCCGGCCGGTTCAAGGCGATCGACTCCATGCGGCGGCGCGCCCGGTTCGACGCCTCGCTGGCAACGCTCGCCGAGCAGCTCGACACCGACACCGATGTCGCCGCGGGGGTGGACGATGAGGGGATCGAAGACGACCGGCTGCGGCTGATCTTCACCTGCTGCCACCCCGCCTTGGCGCCGGAAGCCCGCGTGGCGCTGACGATGCGGGAAGTCTGCGGCCTCACGACCGAGGAGATCGCGCACGCGTTCCTGACCGCTCCCTCCACGCTTGCCCAGCGCATCGTGCGCGCCAAGGCGAAGATCCGCGACGCGCGCATTCCCTATCAGGTGCCGTCGCCGGCTGAGCTGCCGGACCGGTTGGACACCGTGCTGCGCGTGATCTACTTGGTCTTCACCGAGGGGTACGCCGCCTCGTCTGGTGAGTCACTGACGCGGCCCGACCTCTCGGGCGAGGCGATCCGCCTGGCGCGGCTCCTGATCGAGCTCCTGCCCGAGCCCGAAGCGGTCGGTCTCCTGGCGTTGATGCTGCTGCACGAATCGCGCCGTGAAGCGCGGACCTCGCCGGCGGGCGACCTCGTGCTGCTGGAGGACCAGGACCGCTCGCGCTGGAACCAGGAGCAGATTGCGGCAGGGAAGTCACTGGTGGAACGGGCGCTGTCGTCGCGCCGGTTCGGTCCGTACGCCCTGCAGGCGGCGATTGCGGCGGTGCACGCGGAGGCGGACGACCCCGCCGCGACCGACTGGGCCCAGATCGTCGGCCTGTACGACGTGCTGGCGCAAGCGGAGCAATCGCCCGTGGTCGAGTTGAATCGTGCCGTGGCGGTGGCGATGCGCGACGGCCCCGCGGTCGGTCTGGACCTGATCGACGCCATCCTGGCGCGTGGCGATCTGGCCGACTACCACCTGGCGCACGCGGCGCGGGCGGACCTGTGCCGGCGCTTGGGTCGCACGGCGGACGCTCGCGTCTCCTACGAACGGGCGCTCGCCCTCACCCAACAGGAGCCGGCGCGCCGATTCCTCGAACGCCGCCTGGCTGACCTGCCGGCCTGATCCGGCGAGCGCCGCTTCTTGGCAATCCAAGCGGATCGGTATTGATATACTACGAAGGCAGTGGTAGTGTATCGAACGCACCTCACTCGTCGCACGGAAATCGATGCGCCCTGGAGGGCGCGGAGGGGCAAGGCGCCATGAAGATCGGATTGACCTTGCCGAACCGCGGCGTGCTGTTCGGGGCGACGACACCGGAGCAGATGCTCCAGATGGCGGAAATCGCCGACCGGTCGGAGCAGTTCGCATCGGTTTGGGTGGGCGACAGCTTGCTCGGCAAGCCGCGCATGGAGTCGATCACCCTGCTGGCCGGCATCGCCGCCCGGACGCGGCGGGTGCGAATCGGCCCGGCCTGCATGGCGAGCTTCCCCCTACGCGATCCGATCCTGCTCGCCTACCAGTGGGCCAGCCTCGACCTGCTCGCCGGCGGCCGGACGGTCCTCGTCGCCTGCACCGGCATCATCCCGCAGGAGGGCGGGCGCATCGAGGGGCAGCTCTACAACCTCCAGCCCAAGGATCGCGTGCGGCGCATGATCGAATGGATCAAATTGATCAAGCTGCTCTGGACCGAGGATGATGTCACCTTCGAGGGGGAGCATTACCGCTGCGAAGGGATCACGATCGAGCCGAAACCGGCGGCGAAACCCCGGCCGCCGATCTGGATCGCCAACAACGCGGGACGCAGCGGCTTCGGCTACGAGGGCGACCGCGAGCTGGTCGAGCGCACCCTGCGGCGGGTCGTCAATCACGCCGATGGCTGGGAAACGTCGCTCTACGATCCCGCCGACCTGCGCTGGCGGATCGGCTACCTGCGCGACTACGCCCGAGAGCAGGGCCGCGACCCCGCCACCATCGAAACGCACCTCTACCACAACGTCAACATCAACGAGGATAAGCCGGCGGCGCTGGCCGAATCCAAGAAGTTCCTCGACACCTACTACACGACCGACTTCTCACCCGAGACGATCGCCGGCTGGACCGCGACCGGCTCGCCGGAGGAGTGCGCCGAGCGGTTGCGCGTCATGAAAGCGGTCGGTTTCGACGAGGTGACGCTGCGAGTCGCCGGCTGGGACCAAACCGGGCAGCTCCAGCGCCTGATGAACGAGGTGTTGCCGCTCGTCGAGGCGTGAGGAAGCGATCCGCGAGAGACGGAGTCGGTCTTCGCTGCCACCTGGGGATGGGGAACACGCCATGTCGCGGACGGGAAACGAAACGGCGGCGCCGAGATTCGAAGGGTTTCCGGCCGAATCCCTGGCCGACGAAGCCGTTCACGTGCGCCTCACCGGAATCGAGCCCGGAGCGCGGGCCACCGTGCGATCGCGGCTGCGCGACGACCTCGGCAACTGGTGGGAGGCGGCGAACGCCTTTCGGGCGGACGAAGGGGGCGCCGTCGATCTGACGACTGCGGCGCTGGCGTCCGGTTCCTACGAGGGTGCCGAGCCGATGGGGTTCCTCTGGTCGATGACGCCGGCCGGGCCGCCACCCCACTCGACGTTTTGGCCAACGAGCCTCGAGCCGAAGACCGTCGAGCTCGCCGCGGAGGCTGACGGGCAGACGGTCGCGGAAGCCAGGCTGGTCCGGCGCTACCTGGCGCCCGGCGTGCGCCGGATCGAGGTGCGCGACGACGGGTTGTTCGGCGCCGCCTTCTTCCCGGCCGGCGACGGGCCGTTTCCGGCTATCCTCCTGCTGACCGGCTCCGGCGGCGGCCTTTCTGAGCCGGCGGCGGCGCTCTATGCCGCGCACGGCATCGGCGCGCTGGCTCTGGCCTACTTCCGGGCCGGAGACCTGCCGGCCGAGCTGGTCCGCATCCCGCTGGAGTACTTCGCGCGGGCGATCGCCTGGCTGCAGGCGCGGCCGGAGATCGACCCGGACAGACTGGCGGTGGGTGGGGCCTCGCGCGGCGGCGAGCTGTCGCTTCTGCTCGGCTCGCGCTTCCCGCAATTCAAAGCGGTCGTCGCCAACGTGCCCAGCGGCATCGTCTTCGGCGGGGTCGGCGACACCGAGGCCGCCTACCGGCAGCCGGCCTGGACCCACTGCGGCGAAGACGTCACCTTCCTCTTTTCGCGGTCGCGATCCAGGCGGAACGAGGAGGGGAACCCGGATGATGGGACGCCGTTCGCGCTGACGCCGGGTTTCCTGCGGACCCTGGAGGAGGAGGCGGCGCTGGCACGGGAAGCGGCGATCCCGGTCGAGCGGATCAACGGGCCGGTACTCCTGATCTCCGGCAGGGAGGACGCGATGTGGCCGTCGACGCACTTTTCCGAGCTGGTCATGGCGCGCCTGGCCGAGCACCGCCACCCCTACCCCGACCGGCACCTGGCCTACGACGGCGCCGGCCACATGATCGGTCCGCCGTGGGTGCCGACGACTGTATCCGCCAGCGTCCACCCGGTCTCACGCAGGCTCTTCGCCTACGGCGGCACGGCGAAGGGATCGGCCGCCGCCCGCGCCGACTCCTGGCCGAAGATCCTGGCATTTCTCGACGAGCGCCTCAAAGGCATGGGCGATTGATCACGGGCCGCGGGCACCGGCCACCCACGTTCGCGGAGAAGGGATCGAGGCGGGTCTCGAAAGGAGGGAACGGATGTCCGCGCACGATGAACAGGTCGAACGCGGTTCCCCCGTCCACGGCGTCCTGAGCGGGCGCCAGAGCCGCCGCGCGTTGCTCGGCCGTTCGCTCGCCCTCGGCGTCGCGGGGGCCGGTATCGTGCCGCGTTCGCTCGCCGCCCAGCCCAGCCCGGTGGCCGGCGAGGGCGGCGAACTGATCCTCAGCCTTGGCGAACCGGATTCGCTCCTCTCGGGCGCGATCAGTTCGGCAACCGGCGGCAACATCATGCGCTTCATCGCCAACGGCCTCGCCAAGCTCGACCAGCCGAGCATGGAGGCGGTACCCGACCTGGCGGCGTCGTGGCAGGTCTCCGACGACGGTCTGACCTACACCTTCACCCTGCGCGAAGGGGTCCTCTGGCAGGACGGCCAACCCTTCACGGTCGAGGACGTGCTCTTCAGCTTTGGGCTCTGGGCGCACCCGGAATGGCCCGGCCCGCTCGACCGTAATACGGCGAGCATCGAGGGCGCCACCGCCTACAAGGAGGGGCAAGCAGAGTCGATCAGCGGCATCACGGCGGTCGACGCGACCACGGTCCGGTTCGTCCTGACCGAACCGGCGGCCACCTTTCTGGCAAACGTCGCCACGCAGCAGTTGCTGCCGCGCCACCTGCTGGAAGGCGTGCCGCCCGCCGACGCGGCCCTGGACCCCTTCGCCCAGAAGCCGATCTACACCGGCCCGTTCATGGTCGAGGAGTGGCGGTCGGGCGATGGGATCACCTTCCGCGCCTTCCCCGAGTGTTTTGCGGGGCCGCCGCGGCTGGACGCGATCATCACTCGCACGATCCCCGACCCGGCGACGCAGATCGCCGATCTGCAATCGGGCGGGCTGCACCTCGCCTTCGTCGCGGCCGACCAGTACGACGCCTTCGCCGCCGCCTTCCAGACGCAGGAGATCGCCGGCACGGCCGGCTGGTTCTTCCGGTTCGACCTCACCAACCCGCTCTTCTCCGATCCGCGGGTCCGCCAGGCAATCAGCCACGCCGTTGACCGGGCAACGATCATCGAGACGATCTTTCGGGGCCGGGCCGAGGCGAACCACAGCATCGCGTCGCCCCTCTCGTGGGTCTACAATCCCAACATTCCCCGGTTCGAATACGACGTCGAGCGGGCGAATGCACTGCTGGACGAGGCGGGCTGGCTGGCGGGGCCGGACGGAATCCGGACGAAGGATGGGCAGGAGTTCTCGTTCGCGTTGATCGCCTACCCCCGCACCCGCGACTGGGCGATCGCGGTCCAGCCGTTCCTCGAGGCGGTCGGCATCCGGTACGAGGTCAACGAGCTGGAATTCGCCACCTGGATCGCGCAGCAGGTGGTTGGCGACTACCAGGCGACGATCGGCGGTTGGTTCAACTTCATCATCGATCCGCGGGGGGACTTGCAGGCCCATTTCGAGAGCCCGCGGCCGGTCGACGCCACCGGCTACATCAACGAGGAGGTCAACGCGCTCTTCCAGCAGGCGCGCGTCGCGCTCGACCGGGAGGAAGAGAAGGCACTCTACGACCAGATCCAGATGATCGCCGAGAGCGAGCCGGTCCATGCCTACCTCTGGCGGCTGCAGGATCTGCTCGTCGTCGGCAGGGACTTCGTCGTGCCGGAGGTGCAGACCCAGTCCGAGCTCTATGCCCGCGCGCCGGAGTGGGGCGTGCGTGCCTGATGTGGGCCGGGCCAACCGGCGCCGCAACGGCGGGAAGCGGATGGTGGGATGAACCATGAGCCGCTACATCGTGCGGCGGGTGCTGCTGCTGATCCCGCTGCTGTTCGGGATCTCGCTCATCTCCTTTGCCATCGTCCGCTTCGCGCCGGGCGACCCGGCGCAACTGCTCGCCGACCCCGAGCGGGTCACGGCCGAGCAGTTGGCCACGGCGCGCGAACAGTTGGGGTTGAACGACCCGCTGCCGATCCAGTACGTCAAGACGATGCGCAGTCTGGCAACCGGCGATCTCCGCTCCTTCCGGACGCGTGAGCCCGTCCTGGCAATGATCCAGGGGCGCCTGCCGACGACGTTGACCCTGGGCGCGCTTGCGCTCTGCTTCGGCCTTTCCTTCGGCCTGGCGAGCGGCATCGTCCAGTCGTTGCGCCCCAATGGCCGGGTCGACGACGCCGGAACGCTCGTCTCGCTCTTCGGCTTCGCCGTGCCCGACTTCTGGCTGGCGTTGACGCTGATCAGCGTCTTTGCCGTGCGGCTGGATTGGCTGCCGGCGAGCGGCATCCGGCCCGCCGGCGCGAGCGGGTGGAATCCGCTCGCGATGGCGCCGCACCTCGTCCTGCCGACGCTGGTCCTGGGCACCGGGCTGATGGCGGGGGTGGCGCGCTACACGCGGTCGGCCATGCTCGAGGCGCTCGGCCAGGACTACGTGCGGGTGGCGCGGGCGAAAGGGCTGCGGGAAGGGGTGGTCGTCGCCCGGCACGCGCTGCGCAATTCCCTGCTGCCGGTGATCACCTTGCTCGGCTTCTACCTCCCGGTCGTGCTGGGGGGCGCGGTCGTCGTCGAGACGATCTTCGCCCTTCCCGGCGTCGGCCGGCTGGCGCTCGACGCCGTCGCCAGCCGCGACTACCCGGTGCTGCTGACGATCAACCTGCTAGGGGCCGCGGCCGTCCTCGTCGGCAACCTGGTGGCCGACGTCGGGTACGCCGCGGCCGACCCGCGTATCCGGCACCGGTACACGTAGATGGCGGATCCTGGATCGGTGACCGTGCCCCGGTGGCCACTCGGCGGGGAGACGGTCCGGCCGGCGCTGGCGCGTCCGTCGCGCTCACGATCGGTCTGGCGACGAATGCTGCGCGAGCGGCGGGTGGTCCTCGGCGGGGGACTGCTGGTGGCCCTCTACCTCTTCGCCCTCGCGGCCCCGCTGGTGGCACCCGACGACCCGAACCGGCAGGTGCTGATCGACCGCTTGCATGGACCGAGCCTGGACCATCCGATGGGCACGGACGGTTTGGGCCGAGACATCCTCAGCCGCGCCATCTGGGGGGCGCGGGTGTCGCTCGCGGTAAGCCTGGTGGCCACACTGATGAGCGTTGTCATCGGCGCGCTGACCGGGCTGGTCGCGGGCTGGTTCGGCGGCTGGCTCGACAACCTCATCATGCGGATCACCGACGTCGTGCTGGCATTCCCAACCTTCACCCTGCTGATCACGGTCGTCGCCATCTATGGTTCCAGCGTCCGGCTGCTGATCGTCTTCCTTGGTCTGGTGGCCTGGCCGGAGACGGCCCGGCTGGCCCGCGCCGAGGTGCTCTCGCTTTCCACGCGCGAATTCATCCTGGCGGCCCGGGTCGGCGGGGCAACCAACGGCCGGATCCTCTTCGTCCACATCCTGCCGCATTTGGCGCCGCTCCTGCTCGTGGCGTCCACGCTGCGCGTCGGGATCGTGATCCTGGTCGAGGCCGGTCTCAGCTACTTCGGTCTGGGCGTGACGCCGCCGACGCCGACCTGGGGCAACATGGTCGCCGACGGCCGGACCTTCCTCGGCACCGCCTGGTGGATCACGACCTTTCCCGGCCTCTTGATCGTCGCCACCGTCCTCATCTACAACGTGCTCGGCGATGGGCTGCGCGACGCCGTCGACCCGCCCCGGACGGGGCGTCTCTGAGTCGTGAGTCGTTAGTAGAAGACGGACGACATTTTGATACCCGGCACTCGTCGTTCTCATGACTCACGACTTGGAAGGAAGAAACGCAGGTGAATGACGGTACGCAATCACTGGTGTTAGACAATGGCCGCGGCCGGCCATCGGCAGAGGGTCGGTCGCTGGCGGTGGAGGCGTACGGGCAGATCCGGCGCCGCATAATCGAGTGCGCGCTCGCGCCGGGTCAACCGTTCACCGAGGGCTTGCTCGTCGAGGAGCACGGCATCGGGAAGACGCCGGTACGCGAGGCGCTCCAGCGCCTCGCCCAGGAAGGTCTGGTCCAATCGATTCGTCGCCACGGCTACCGCGTCGCGCCGATCACGCTGCGCGACGTCCGGGATCTCTTCGGTTTGCGCCTGATCCTGGAGCCGGCCGGCGCCGAACTGGCCATTGGGCGGATCGATCTGGCGCGGTTGCGCGAGATCCAAGCGCGTTACGACGCCTGCTACCTGGACGATCCCGTTGCCGCCGTCCCGTTCAACACCGCGTTTCACCTGGCAAGTGCCCAAGCCTCCGGGAACGCCCGATTGGCGAAGACCATGGCGCAGCTGCTTTCCGACAGCGAGCGGCTGTATGTGTTCGGGTTCCGGTTCCAGAGCCCAGGGTTTCAGCTCGGACACATGCACGAGGAGTTGATCGACGCCTTCGCGAGCGGAGACCCCCATTACGCGCGTGAGTGCGCCGTGGCGCAGATCGTCGACGCCGAGCGGATGGTGACCGAGGCCCTGCTGCACAGCCCGACGCTCCTCGATGCGGACGTCACGCTCGCCGGCGTCAACGCCCGCCCCAGCGGACGCTAGCGAAACATGGGATTCGGTCCGCGATCGACGACCGGCGTTCCTCTGAGCCGCGAGCGAGGTGACAAGCATCGCCACGCGGCGGTTCCGCAAACGCCGGCTGCGCGACCTCCAGGATTGAATCGGCGAACGCTGGTTGTTCACGTTCGGAAGGGTTGTTGTCGATTTTGGGCGATGCCGAACGACTAACTAGTGCAAGCAGCGATTTGCCGGTTGTTCAATCAAGGGAGGGTACGGGTCATGTCGTCGATCGCCACGTCTACGTTCGTCACCACGTCCTCGTCCGCGTCGCGGGAATCGCGCGCCGTCAACTGGGGGCCGTTCGCCCGTGTTGGCCTCGCCACGGTGGTCGCCGCCGTGATCGCCAATGTGCTCGTCTACTTCGTCGGCGACGCGGTCGTCGGCTATGACTCGGAATTCGTCGTCCTGTCGAACGTCAGCGGGACGATCCTCTTCACGCTGATCGCGGGGATCGTCGCGGTGCTGGTCTATGCCGCGCTGCTGCGCCGTGCCGATAGCCCCGCGCGTCTCTTGACGATCATTTCGGCCGTAGTCTTCGTCGTCACGCTGATCCCGGATTTCACCTACATTCCCACGCAGGAGGGGGCGACGAACGGGCAGACCGCGACCCTCGCCCTGATGCACGCCGTCGCCGCCGTCGTGATCGTTTGGTCGCTGACGACCTTCGCCCGTCCGCGGGAGCGCTAATCGGGCCGGTGCACGAATGAGGGATGAGGACGGGCTGCTGCCCGCCCTCGCCTGTTAACCTGCTGCTCGCTGTCGCCCGCGATAGGGGCACGATCAAGGAGGACCCATGAAATTACGCGCCGTACTCCAGCTCGGCGGCAAGACCGCCACGGGGATCGAAATTCCAGCGGACGTCGTTGCGGCCCTGGGGTCGAGCAAGCGGCCGCCGGTGCGCGTCACGATCAACGGATACACCTACCGCAGCACCGTGGCGGTTTTGGGTGGGGTGTTTATGCTCGGGGTCAGCGCGGAGG
>JBOGUE010000719.1:0-12269 GCA_050695955.1 Thermomicrobiales bacterium
CCCAGGAGGTGGTCGCGGCGGCGAGGGAGCAGCTCGTGAGCGGCCACCTGCCCTGATCCAGCACGGTCACGAGGTGCAGCTGAGCGATGAAGAACACTGCCAATTACCGATGAAGATAACACTGGCGGACACCGTGAGACGAGTTCCCTCATCTGTTTCGACCTCGTTCTGCGACGATGAGCTGTCGTATGTCGTCCACGTCGATGGACGCGGCGCGGTCGCGTTCGACTGCGAGTGCGCGTCCGCAGGTCGTCTTCCCGACTGCTGGGCCGCCGGTCAGGATCAGTGTGTAGCGGAATCGGCTCACGGCTTCCTCTCGCTCAACCTCGACTGCCACGCCCACTCCCGTGTCGTCGAGGCCCTGTTCAGCGAGTTCCATGCGGGCGGAGATAATCATGCAGCTCGCGCAAGCGCGGCGTCGAGCAGTTCGTGAGGCCCGAGGCCTGCGGATCCGCCCGCACCGAGCTTGAAGGTGTCGGCTATCCCGGAATGGTCTCCGGATGCGTACTGTGCCTGCCACCGCGTCGCCAGTGCCTGAGCTGAGATGGTCATGACCACATGCTCGCCCTCGTCGGCTCGTCGCTCTGGCCGCGGGCTCATTGGCGGTTGTCCACCCAACCGACAGCCGTCCAGAGGGAGCCCGCAAGCCGGTCCCCGCCATCGTGCATGCGCCGCCAGCAATCGTTGACCGCGTGGCAGCTGTTCACGGCCATGCACGTAAGACCCGCACGATGAAATGCACGATGACGGTGAGCGGGATGAAGGTCGGCTACGCGCGAGTCTCTACCAGCGAACAGGACCGAACCGTGCAGCGGAACGCGCTGCTCGCGTTCGGCGTGGACGAAGAACACATCTTCATCGACCACGGCCTGACCGGGACGAACCGCGCACGTCCCGGCCTGCGCGAAGCGATGGCGGCCGTGCGGGCGGGAGACACGCTGGTCGTCAGCAAGCTCGATCGGCTTGCCCGGTCACTGCCCGACGCCCGGGACATCGCCGACGAGCTCACCGCCAAGGGCGTCTCGTTGAGCCTCGGCGGGAGTACCTATGACCCGGCCGACCCCGTCGGGCGGCTCCTGTTCAACGTTCTCGGGATGGTGGCTGAGTTCGAGGCGGATCTGATCCGGATGCGAACACGCGAGGGTATGGCGGTCGCGAGGGCGCGTGGGCGGCTCAGGGGGAAACAACCCAACCTCTCTGCCGTGCAGCGGAAGCACTTGCTGTCGCTTTACGACGCCGGCGAGCACACGCAGGCCGAGCTTGCCGAGCTGTTCGGCGTCTCCCGAACGACGGTGTACCGGGAGATCCAGCGCCGCGGCGCGACGACGAAGCCAGCTGACGGCCCCTGACGCTGGTCACGCGGGGGTAGCTTGGGCGCAGGTGGTGCAGTGACCCATTGAGACCGCCATAGTTTGTGAGAACAGACTCGCGCCAATAGGTGCATCATGGCGACAGCAACCTCAGGCACAGCGACCTTGCACGAATTCATCGATGGCCTCGCCAACTTCTGGGCATATTCGAAGCGGTTCGCTACATGAGTGCCGATGGTCAACTGTGGACTGAGGCTGGTCATCACCACCTGGCAACGCGAGTATGACCCACGACAGATTGCATGGGGGTGTTGGCTGCTCGGTTTAATCCGTGAAGCATCGAGGATAAGGAAGTTGCCAAGCACGACAGTGAAGGTGCTTGGCGGCAGGTTCAGTTAAGCATGTCCGACAGGCCGACGAGTCTGGCACTGTTGTTCCAAAGTGCTTGCGCCAGGTCGTGATTGCGTGCAAGTTCTGACGGGTCCGGCCAGGTGAGCTCTCCTCGTCGCAAGGCCGCGTAGATGCGTCCGTTCGGCGTCGTCGCGAGACCGAGGGTCAGGTCGGCCAAGGTGATTCCCGCGGCGGAGCGGCTGTTGAGCGTGCTTTTGAGTCTGCGTACCGGCCACCCCAGCACCGGTGTGCCAAAAAGCGACCAGGCCACCCGCCTGGGGAACGACAGGTCCTTGGCCAATCCTGTCCCGAACACCTGCCCGGGATCGTAGGCGATCACGGTGATTCGCCGGGTCTGGACATCGGGGAGTTCAGACAACGATCGAGCGGTGAGGACGGTGCATAGCTTCGACGCGGTGTACGCATGCTCGCCAGCCTTGCGCGGCGCGGGGTTACGGTCAGGGTCGCGATCGGGGTGCGCCAAACGCTCCGCGTCGGCATGACGTGGCGTCACCAACCCGGCGTTGGTGGCGGGATCGTGTGTGCCGCTCGTCGTCATCACGACGATCGCGCTGTCTGCCAGGGCGGGCAGCAGCAGACGCAATATCAGGTAGTGCGCGAGGTGATTGACGGCGAACGTCGTCTCGAAGCCGTCGACAGTCCGACCGGTGTCGTCGTGACGGATCATGCCGGCGTTGAGCACCAACGCATCAACGGCGGAGTCGCCCAGCCGTTCGCGGACCGACATCGCAAAGGCTCGCACCGAGTCAAGCTCCGTCAAGTCGAGTGGAATTGATTCGCCGTCAGATGTCGGTCGGCGCGCTCCGAGAAACAGTCGAGCGTCCCCCGAAAGCGTCATTCGCTTGGCAGCAATTGCCCCGAATCCTGAGGTTCCGCCGGTCATCACGATAGTTGACACGCTGCTCACCTCGAAAACCGCCGACGACAGACGAGCTCACGTGTAACGCGGCAACGCCCTTCAAACATCAACACGCCGATCGCGGTGATATCGTTGTCCTCGACGACATAAAGCCAACCATGGCCTACCTACCGATAGTTGTGTGCCCGCGGCTGCACCGCCAGCACGGCCGCCCGCCAGATAACGCCCTGTCCGAGCTCGAACAGCTCCAGGTCGGATCCCTCGCGACGGTTGTCGCCACCGTCGAACCAGTTCGGGACACCGCCGTGTCGATGACGACGAACCGCTGCGCGCTGGTGTTGGTGAAGCCGGTCAATCAATGCGTCCAGCGCGTGGGTGGATTCCATCGGCGTCCTCTCTTTCGACGTGAACCGATGGCGTGATCGTATCATGTCCTTGCCCTCCGTGAACGGTCTGGCAGGCAGGGCTGAACGCTTGCCACATTTGGCGGTGAGCGCTGGCCTCCGCTGCTGGTCGGCAAGGTGCAAAAATGCTGGATTGGACTGGTTGTGTCAGGGTTTTCGAGGAGGGGTGCGAGCGGGCCGCCCGGTGCGATGAACGCTTAGTCCGGAGGCAAGCGCTCTATCCGCTGAGCTACGGGCGCATTACAACTCTTTATACCGCGGCCTGACACCGCGGGGCAACATCGTGACTCGCTCGGAGACGTGCCAATGTCTGGGAATCGTCTCGATTGCAGGATGCTTGTCGGACGGATCGGACTCGCTCAGGGAGATGTCCGCCCTGGATCGATTGCGACGGTTGCGGCATTCGTGCGCGGACGAGCATCGTCCTCGGTTCCCCCGGTATGCCATAGCCCATTCCGTTGATCGACGAGTATCGACATGCCGACGCGAATGCTCTTTCTCTCGACCTCTTGACACAGAACAAATGTTCTGATAAAGTGCCTATCAAGCGGCACATCCGGCATAAGGGTGCGGGCCTGGGCAGCGCCTCACCTCACCCGGGGCGGTACCCCGTCATCCCTACCCCGGCTGGATACCGCCGGTCACGCGCCTGGCACCCGCCAACAGGATCCCCCCGACCGCCCTTGGCGGCCGGCAGGGTCGCGGCCTCCGGAGCCGCACCGCCAACCCAACCTTTCCCTGTCCCCAACGGCGACCACGCAATCGCCTCCACTCACTCAGCAAAAGGCGATCTGCATTGTCTCTCCCTTGGATGAGGGCCCGAGGGGGGCGACCCATCGCGACCAGCGCACCGCGCTTCATTCGAAAACGGCTTCATGCGCCCGCGGGCCGATTGTTGGCGTGGTGTCAGTCGTGCATGCCTCACTCTCCTGCCTACTGTGCCCTTGCGACGACGAATGCCCGCGGTGTGCCGGACAGGGAGACATCGTATAATGGCTCTCCCCGTCTGATTCAGTCCGTGCCGCAATCCAATCCGCGACGAGGCGAGGGCGCGTAGACCTCCGAGTGAAGAAGCCAATGACCCACCGTAAGTCCAACGAGCCTAGCGCCCCGGTCCGCTGTCTGCCGCTTGCCACGTGGAGCGGCCGTTGACCTGGCCGACAATCAGGATTGGACGCATCGGGCGCGCGGTATGGACGGCGTGGCTGCTCTCGGTGATGGTGGCGGTGCTGCCGGCGTGCAACCTGTTTGAAGAGAACCGGGCGGAGGACGAGTCGGCGGCCGGTCCGACACCGACGCCCCGTCAGGTCGTACCGCCTTCATCGCGGGCGCCGAAGCGCACATATCAGTACGCGGCCGCGCCGCCGGAGATGGTGGCCGCGGTCGACGAGCTTCTCGCTGAGGAGGACGGCGTCTACGGGGTCGTCCTCATGCGACCGGATGGCGCGCTCCTGTATAGCCAGGGTTGCGAGACACCGTTTGTCGCCGCCTCCTTGTATAAGCTGGTGCTGTTGGCTGACGTCTATGCGGCCCGCGAGGCCGGCGACCTAACGTTCGTGCAGCAGCTCACGTTGCGGCCTGAGTATTTTCCGACTGCCGAGGAGCCCGCCGATAGTTACTTCGACCTGAGCGCCAAAGGGGGTAGCGTGACGGTCGAGGAGGCCGTCTTTGCGACCGGGGCCTATTCGAGCAACGTGGCGGCACGGTCACTCATTGATCTGACCGGGCGAGATTCAATTGAAGCGATGGCGGGCGATTTGGGATTGACGCATACACACTTCCTGGTCGTGCCCACGGACCTGCCGGAATGGCCGCCGCAACCGACGGCGGATACGTCGCTGCACGATGCGGAGGCGGCGATGGTCTTCGCGAACGCCGAAGCGCGCACGGGCCCGGTCAACTTAACGTCACCGTGCGATATGGCTCGCTTCTTCCAAATGCTGCTCGTGGGTGAAGTCGTCAGCCCTGAGGCGAGCGCCGAACTACTCACCATCCTGCGCCAGCAGGTCGTCAACGATCGATTTCCGATCTTGTTGCCGCCCGAAACCGAAATGGCGCACAAGACGGGCAATCTCGAGCACGTGGTGCACGATGTCGGCGTCATCTACGGCCAGGACGGCCCAGTGATCCTGGCAGCACTCTCGGAGGGGATGGCGGACGACGAACGAGCGAGGCAGGTCATTCAGCGACTCGCCTTGGTCGCCTACGGTGAGTACAACCTGCCGCCCGTCGAGGCCGTGGTCGAATAATGGCTACCGCATCGTCGAGGGCAAGATACCGAGCTCGTTCCGGTATTTGGCAACGGTGCGGCGCGCGATGCGGATCCCCTGCTGCTGAAGGCGGTCGCAGATCTCCCGGTCGGTGAGGGATCGTCCGTGGCTGTGTTCCAGGTGGATCAGCTCGCGCATCACGTCCTTGACACTCAATGATGGCGTAAAGAAGTCGCTGAACGGAATCACCTTGCGAGACGGCAGCATGACGTACTTGTCGGCGGTGGCGCGGCTAACAGTGGATTCGTGCACGCCGACCTGTTGGGCGACCGTTGCTCGCGTCAGCGCTCGCAGCTCGCGGACACCATCCCGCAGAAACCCTTCTTGCAGTTCGCAAATACACTTTGTGATGCGGAGCAGCGTATCCTGGCGCTGTTGCACGTTGGAGAGGAAGTTCTTGGCGCGGGCCGTGTATTGGCGGATGTGCGTCCGATCATCGTCCGACGTCTCGGTGTTGGCGTTTTGATCGTGGCCATTCGGTGACGGTTCCTCGTTCTCCCGATGGGCGCGCCGCCGGCCGAGATCGACCGCGAGCTCCTCGTAGAGCGGATTGACGCGAAGCCGGGCGCGGCCACTATCGACGACCTCGACGTAGAGAACATCGTCCTTTATCGAGATGACGACGTCCGGCGCCACATAAGTCGATCGTGACGGACTGCGCCAGGAACGGGCGAGCTGCGATTGCAGCGGCGTCGGGTTCAGATGACCGCGGATAAAGTCCCGGGCCTCCTCGACTTCCTCCGTCGTGACACCGATCTCCTTGCTGATCTTGCCGAACTTGTGTAACGCGAGGTCCTCGAGGTGACGGTCGACGATGGCGTGGACGATCGGAGGCACGACCTGTCCCAGATTTTCGAGCTCGCGGATCTGGAGCTGGAGGCACTCCCGCAGATCGCGTGATCCAACGCCCACCGGCGCCACGTCCTGAATGACCTCGAGCACGGTCTCGATCCGGGCGACCTCGACGCCGAGCGCTTGGGCGACCTCGTCGAACGACGCCGACAGAAATCCCCGCTCGTCGATGGCGTCGACGAGGTATTCGGCGATCACTTGTTCGTCCGGCTCGACAATCGTTCGCGCATCCCGCAGAATCGTGGCGCGCACATTTTCGTCGTCGGCCACGAGGGCCAGGGGGTCAAAATCGTCGTCGTCGCGCAGTGAGGACGTCGACGTCAGCCGTTCAGCGACGGAATCGTCGCGGTCCGGCAACTCGGGTCTCGCCGCTTCGACCGGGCAGGTTGGGCAGACCGCTCCCTCGAGCACCGCGCCGCACATCGCGCAGACTGGTTGCTCGTCCACCTCAAGCGCTGGGTTTACCTCGACCTCCGCCGCGATGATGTTTTCCAACTCCATGCGCGAGAGGCTGAGAATGTAGTTCGCTTCGATCAGGCTCGGGGACACCCACGGCCGCTGCTCTTGGGAGAGATCATAGCCGTGCTCCATTTCCATGTGTAGATCCTTCCCATGGTAGGCCCCGTGCCGCCATCACGACATCGACGGCGTGGGACGTGGACGGGTGTCACGGTTGCCCAACATGCGTTCGATCGACTGGGAAGAGTGCCGAAAAGAGTAGTGCCGCTGACGTGAGTGGCCACCAAGCGCTGTCGATCACCTCGAACGCATTCAGTGTAGGGCAAGAGTGGATATGATGGCAAGAATCTTGCTGAAGGTGGCCGGCTCATCGTTCATTCCCGGTTTGGAGCGTTATTGGCAAGGTGCGAACCGCCGCGTCACGGGCGCCTCATCGTGCGTTCGTAGGCGAACACCTGTACAGGGTGCGTGCTGATTGGTATCATCCACCGCGTGTGCTGCCGCACCTTATGGAAATGCAACACGTTGGATTGTGTGAAATGACTGGGGATTTGGCGGAGTTTCGCGCCGTAAGTTGGGTGCGCCAGAACCTTCTAGGGTTGCCGAGCGATCGGCTTCGCTGGACACGGTAGACGATGTTACGATCATTCACGATCACGCGAGTGCGGGGCATCGAGATTCGGATCCATCCGAGTTTCTTGCTTGTGCTGCTCTGGGTGGCGTTCCACTGGGGCGTGATGGACGACCGAGGGGTGAGTGCGCTGATCTACGGCGCCATCCTGGTCTTCTTCATCTTTTGTTGCGTTGTCCTCCACGAGTTGGGACACAGTTTCATGGCGATCCATTATGGCGTCAAAGTGCACGACATTACCCTGCTCCCTATTGGCGGCGTTGCTCGGCTGGAACACCTCCCCGCGCGGCCGGCGTCTGAGGCATTGATCGCGCTGGCGGGTCCGTTGACCAACGTCGCGATCGCCGTTGCGCTCGTGCCACCACTCCTGCTCCTGGGAGTGCTCAAGGGGTACGACTCTCTGGTCGACTATCTGGCGTACGTCGACGACATCGCGCTCGGTGGACTGCTCATCTATCTCTTCTTTACGAATATCATGCTGTTCCTCTTCAACTTGTTGCCGGCCTTTCCGATGGACGGGGGGCGGGTGGTGCGGGCCGGACTTTCGGCGGTGGTCGGGCGGGAGCGCGCGACTCGCTTTGCCGTGCTACTTGGTCAGGCAGCGGCGGTCGCGCTCGCGATCTTCGGCA
This sequence comes from Thermomicrobiales bacterium, assembly GCA_050695955.1. GTDB lineage: Bacteria > Chloroflexota > Chloroflexia > Thermomicrobiales > UBA6265 > JBOGUF01. The sequence continues at coordinate 7,826 of JBOGUE010000719.1, forward strand.
TTTGGTGGGGCGATTACCTCCTGCCGCTGATTAGCCTGTTCATCATTGCGGCAGCTTATGCCGAAGGCCGTGCGGTTCGTTTGGAGTCGGCGATGCGGCGCTTGCGTGTAGGACAGTTTGCCCTGTGGGACATGGGCGGTATTTCCGCGCACCATCCACTGACGTACGCACTCCGCGGCGGCCCCCGCGATGTCGTCGTCACCGACGGCTCGCATGTGATCGGCATGCTCTGGCGGCACCAACTGCTGCCAGGTTTGAATGGCGGCACTGCCAGCCGCACCGTGGCCGACGTCATGGATCGCGACATCGTATCGGTTGACATCGACGCATCGGTCTACGACGTGCAACAAAAGATGCATGAGTTGGATCGCTGGGCGATGCCCGTCACGGAAGACGGTCAGTATCGCGGCATTTTCACCGCGGATCGTTTTGTCCACGTCTACCGTTATCTCAATACCCAGGCCGGCGGCTCGCGCTTGGCAACGAGCTGGGCCGTGGCCATCAGCAACGCCTTTCGTGGCTTGGTCCGGTAGCCCCGCGTACCCACGATCGTGCCCGCGCCGAATCGGGTCACGACTCCCGTCCTTGACCCAACGCTTCCCAAAAGGTAGGATGCGACAAGAGGGATTGTACCCTCCGCGCACGTGGAGGCGCCATGAAGGTTTCAACCCGCGGTGAGTACGGCGTCCGCGCGATGGTGACGCTGGCCCGCAATTACGGCGCCGGGCCGATGTCGATAGCGTCGATGGCCAAAGAATCGTTTGTGCCGTACGCCTACCTGGAACAGCTCATCGTGCCGCTGCGCAAGGCCGGATTGGTCGAGAGCAAGCGCGGCGCGCAGGGTGGCTATGTCTTGACGCGGCCGCCGGAATTAGTGGTCGTGGGCGAAGTCTATCGGGTGATGGAGGGTCCGGTCGCGCCGATGGACTGCGTCTCGGAAGATCCGGCCGACCAGACATGTCCGCTGATCGATGGCTGCGAGACCCGACCTGTTTGGATGAAAGTCCGCGATTCAATTGCCATGACCCTCGATTCGATGACCCTCGCCGACTTGATCAGCGAGGGCAAGGAACGGCGTGCCGCGCGCGCCAACCACCTCGCGGCTGCCCGCACCGACGCCGCCTAATCGCTCGGATCGCCCGTCGCTGACCAATTGGTCCGCGGGTGCCATGCGTCTTTCGTCATAATTACCGGAGTACCAGATGCCCCTTCCAGGTGGTGACGACACCATCTACCTCGACCATGCCGCGACGACGCCGGTCGATCCCGCCGTGCTTGAGGCAATGTTGCCGTATTTCACGCGGCATTTCGGAAATCCCTCGAGCATCTATCAACTTGGACAGGAAGGCCGCGCCGCGCTCGATCGCTCGCGAAAAAGCGTCGCGCAAATCCTCGGTTGTCAACCGTCCGAGATCGTCTTCACGAGCGGAGCGACAGAAAGTGACAACCTGGCGCTCGGTGGTGTGGCATGGCAACGCCGCCTATCGGAACCGGACTCTCGTCCACCGCACGTCATTACGACAGCGATTGAGCATCACGCCGTACTCCATACCGCTCAGTGGCTCGAGCGCCAAGGCTTTCCGATCACCTACATACCGTGTGACTCCGCCGGCTTCATCGATCCCGCGGCGATCGAGGCGGCAATTCGTCCGGCGACGTGCCTGATATCAGTGATGCACGCCAACAATGAAACAGGTTCAATCCAGCCAATTGCCGAGATCGGGCAGATCGCCCGTCGCCAAGGCATCCCGTTTCACACTGACGCGGTACAGGCGGCAGGCATTCTTCCCCTCTCTGTTGACGATCTCAACGTAGATCTTCTGTCGCTTTCGGCCCACAAGTTCTACGGTCCAAAGGGCGTTGGCCTGCTATACGTCCGGCGTCAGACACCGATCGCATTTCAACAGCACGGAGGTGGTCAGGAGAGCGGCCGGCGCGGTGGCACGGAGAACGTCGCCGGCGTGATTGGCCTGGCTGCCGCGCTGGAGCTTGCCGAACAGACTCGCGAGGAGTACAAGCGACACTGTGCCGCATTACGTCACCGCTTATGGGCCGGCATCCAGCAGTCCATCCCTGAGGTCGAATTGAACGGCACCGACGAATGGTCACGCCGTTTGTCGAACAACCTCAACATCGCGATTCCCGGCGTCCAAGGCGAAACGATGCTGCTCAGCCTCGATATGGAGGGCATCGCCGCGTCGGCGGGCTCGGCATGCACGACGGGGCGATCGGATCCGAGCCACGTCCTGATGGCGTTGGGGTACGGCGAGGAGCGATGCCGAGCCAGCTTGCGCTTCTCCGTTGGTCGGGGCAATACTCCAGACGAAATCGACGATGTGGTCGACGCGCTGGTGGAGGCAGTTGAGCGGGTTCGTCAGCTCTCAGCGGTCGGCTGAGCGACGTCCGCTTCCGCCACGGCAGCCTTCAACGCGGTCGCCGCGTCCCGGCCGCCGAAGTGGCCCAACGGCGGCAGATCTGCCATCGAGCGCAGTCCAAAGTGCATGAGAAAGGCCGGCGTGGTCCCGTATTGGAACGGATTTCCCGCCGATTGCATCCGGCCGGCGACCTCAACCAAGCCGCGAGAAAGCAGTGTCGCGATCACGCCGGAGGAATCGACGCCGCGCACCGCCTCGATTTCAGCCCGTGTGACAGGTTGCTCGTACGCGATGATCGCCAGCGTCTCGATCGCCGCCGACGAAAGTTTGGCCTCTCGATCGAGATGCAGAAACCGGCGCACATAGCGCGCAAACCGTGGTGCGGTCGTGAGTTGAACCGTGCTACCGTGGCGCTGAACGACCCAACCACGATCGTTCAACTCGTCGATGGCCCGCAGGGTTTCGTCGATCTGTGCGATCGCGACTCCGGCGCCTTGCGCGAGCTGGTCAACCGTCACCGGTTCCGGCGCGACCAGCAGCAGCGCCTCGACGAGCGCGAGGAGTTCCGGCCCTGGCGCCGGGCCGTCGAGCGTTTCCAGCGCGAGCATTTCTTGCTGGGGGAGGTCTCGCTGCCCCCTAACGTCCTCCCCAAAATAGTTTTCTGTTACTGGTTGTTGCATCAGTCGTCGGCAGCGTGACCGGCGTATGGCTCGGCCAGTCGAATCGGATCGGAGGATGCCCGGCGGACGTCGATCTCGCCGAAGGGCGTTGCCTGGTCGGCGTCGACGATGCGCCGCCGGATGAGGATCAGCAAGGCGAGAAAGGCGGTCAGCAGTTCGTGGCGGTCGGTACAAGCGCTGGACATGGTTGAGAATCGCGTAGCGCCACGATGCGGCACGAGCGTCATCACGCGTTCGATCATATCCCGGAGTGAGACAAGGCGGCGGACAGGGAATGCATTCCGCGGGCTGGGAAGCACCGACAGCCGGCGTTTGATGGCCCGTGCTAACAGCCCGGGCTCATGAAACGCTAGTCGAGGCGCGAGCGCCTCCGGTCGCGCAATCCCACCGTCGGCTCGACCAAAGGCGTGATCACCGGCATCGGCGAGTTGGGCGAGATGACCGGCGGCCCCCTTGACCGATCGATACTCGATCAATTGGTGGACAAGATCATTGCCGATCTCGTCGTCGCTGTCTTGGGTTGGACGCGGGAGAAGTGATCGCGACTTTAGCAGGACCAACCGCGATCCGACGGCGGTAAAATCCGCGACGACCCGCGGCGGCGCCGACCCCAGTCCGACGACATGATCGAGGAACTGGTCCGTCACCGCGATCAGCGACACGTCCGTGATCACAAGCTGGCTGCGCTCGATCAATCGCAACAGGACGTCCAGCGGCCCCTCGAAAATCGGGAGGCGAAGTTGGTAATCATGGAGGTTGACTGGATCAGCAAGTAGGGCAGTCACGACAGGGGAAGTCTACGCCAAACTTGGCCGGTTGTGTACGGACACGGCAACGTCAAGGGGTCCGTTCGTCACATGCGATGAGCATTGCCATCGCGGGGTCGTCGGCTGCCGGTCGGTCCTCGTGATGGGCGATCAACCAACAGGTGCGGGGCGAGCAGCCGAGCCGCGCCGCCTCTTCCGCGCCGAGCTGGGGATGATGGACGGCCAACGCCAGGCCAAGACGCCAAGGAGACGCTGGCATTCTCGACAATCGCGCCAAAAGCGAAGGGGCGAGACGGCCGAGCAGCACCCGTGTCGCGCGTTGGATTAACCGAACTTGCCCGTGCGGTGAACGTTTGCCAAGGTCGTGAAGCAGGGCAGCTTGGAGCAGATCGACATCGTCGACACCCGCTTGGCGCAGGGCCTCCAACACGCGGCACAAATGGCGTCGATCGAAGTTTGCAAGGGATGCAAAGGCGGCCACTTGCTCCGGCGACAACTTAGCGGCGCGGATTGCCGCATGCTCGTCGACCGTGGCGGGCCGAAGCGCGACGAATCCCTGCCGCAGCCGATGGATCGCAATCGCCGCGGCGTTTGGCAGGCTGACCGTTGCCATCTCTAGAGC
>JBOGUE010000720.1:0-11533 GCA_050695955.1 Thermomicrobiales bacterium
GGACTGTGGCAATCGACGTTCATTACCACAGTCCCGGCGGGACTTCTGTAGGTAGGTTCAGCCCGGCGTTTCAACGCCGGGTATGCGTTTCAGCGCCGGGGACGCGGCTCAACGCCGGGTCACGCTCACCCATACATATCCGGCTCCAACACCGTTCGCGCCTCCAGATCGCCCTCGACCCCATCGCGCGTGAGATGCACCGTGTGGTAGCGCCCTACAACCCAATCTTCAAATTGGTCGCCGTAGTGCGCATTCCCCGGCACCCCCGAATTCCCCGCGTTCTGCACCGCCAGGAACCGGTCGGGTTCGGCGAAGTCGACGATGAGACGGTACTCCGCGCCACTGCTCGCCGCGATCTCCGGCGGCACACCCAGCCCGGTGTTGCAGATCGTGTCGCCCGCCCCCGCGATCGGCGCCGGTCCCAAGTCGAACACTTGGGAGGTCGCCTCGCCGCTCAGCGGATGCCTCAGGTGCGCTTGGTGCACGCGTGCCCACCGCCAGTCCTCCGGCGACGGCCCCCAGCGCTCCCGTAGCCGGCCCAGCGCCGTTCGCGCCGTCTCCACCAGCACCTCGTCGACGTCGCCCCCGAACCAGTCGAGCTTCACTCCTTCCAACAACCGCTTCGCAATACCGCCCTGCCCAGCGACCAACTCCGCCAGCCGCGCGGGGAAGCGCTCCGCCGCCACCCGCTCCTGCCAGGTCCGCATGAAGGTCTCGAACACCGCCGGCGCCGCCTCGTCCAGTGCGTATTGCCCGTCCCAGCCGCGCATCAGATCCGCGATCGTCCGGGCATCTGGGTCGTCGCTTCCCTCGAACCGCCCCGCGATTACCGGCGCCAGCAGCACCGGCCGCATGCCCTTCACGTCGAGTTGCAGCGCCCGTGCCCGTGCGGCGTCGAACGGCCCGTCTCGTTCGATCTCCGATTTGATCCGCATCGCCCGGTACCCGGCCGCGGACATCCCATAGAGCGGATACGGAAAGTCGTCCGCCGCGACCTGATTGTTCGCGCTCGCCACCCAGCCCCGGTCCGGGTTCTCCATTCGCGGCAGGCCCTCGAACGGCACATACCCCTGCCATTCGTCCTCTGGGTTCCCCGCCTCCCGGTAGCCGAACTTCACCCGCCCTCGCACCGGGATCCGGCCGGCGCATTGGTAGCCGACCGTCCCCGCCCTATCGGCATAGGTAAAGTTGAAGATTGGCACCGACCAATCGCGCAGCGCCGCCCGGAATCTCGTCCAGTCCGTCGCCCGCCCGATCGCCACGCAGGCGCGAACATCGTCCAGGTGTTCCTGTCCGACCCAGCGCAACGAGAGGGGAGGATCGCCGCCCTCCGCGACCGGCGGCAATACCTCGTTCATCACCGGACCACGCACCGTCGTCCGCTTCGTAAACCGCCGCAACCCCTCGCCCCGGACGCGGATCTCGACCGGTTCCTCGCCGAACCGCTCCCAGCGTTCTCCATTGCGATAGCGAGATGGATCGTCAGGATGCACCTGTTCGACATAAAGATCCCGCGTCGAGGCGCCGTTATTGGTGAGCCCCCAGGCGATTTGCCCGTTGCTGCCCCACCACAGCCCCGGCACGCCCGGATGCCCCGCCCCGGCCACGTTCTCCTCCGGCCCGTGCAACCCGAACTCGTACCACGAGGAGGGGAGCCAGAAGGGTTGATGCGGATCGCTGCAGAGGATCGCCTGACCACTCGCGGTACGGCTGCCGGCAACCGCCCAGTTGTTGCTACCGCTCAGGTCGCCCGTTCCAGCGGCGAGTGGCCGTGGTTGATCCAGCGCCGCCCCCGCGCCGGGGTAGGAGGCAGCCGCCGGCACGATCCGCTCTTCCGGTTCCTCCGGCGTCAGCGCCGCCAGCCGCAACGCCGCCGGCAGCACGCGCGTCGCCTCGGCGCTGACGAGGTTGTCAATCCGGCCATTCAGCGACCACCAGATCCCACGCAGGATCGCGATCACGTCGCCTGGCAAAAACGGCTCCGGCTCGTATCCCAACAGCCCAAATTCGACGGGCAGTTCCGCGCCGAACCCCTCGATCCCGCGGTTGATCCCCGCCGCGAACGCCTCGACAATCTCCCGCGTCCCGTCGTCCAGCAGCCGCACCTCCGCCGCCGCGATTTCCGGGATCCCGACCAGACGGTGGGCCAGATCGCTCGTCACGGACGCCGGCCCCAGGATCTCCGCCTGCCGCCCCAGCGCCCGCCGCCGCAGCCGGTCCATCTGCCACAGCCGGTCCTCCGCCATGACAAACCCGAGCCCAAAATAAAGATCCGCCGTCGTCGCCGCGAAGACGTGCGGCACCCCGCTCCGATCCCGCAGAATCTCGATCGGTCCGCTCACCGCTGTCGCCAACAGCGATTCGTCCGACAGCCCCGCCCGTTCAGTCCCCACCACCACGCGTTCTCCTGTCCTTTCAATCGACGGGCGAAACTCCCCCAGGCGCCTCAACCACCACCACCCCATCCTGAACAACGGTCGTGACCTGCCGTACGCACGCAATATTGCGCGCGACATCGCCCGCGACCGCGATCAGATCGGCGGCAAGACCGGCCCGGATCGTCCCACGTTGATCGGCCATGCCCAGCGCCGTCGCGACGCTCCCTGTCGCCGCCTGAACTGCCGCCACCGGCTCCAGCCCGCAGACCACGAGCTCCGCTAACTCCTTCCAAAACGTATCGAACGACGTTGCCCGCCACCCCGCGTCCGATCCGGCGAGAATCGGCACGCCTAACCGGAAAAGTTCGGCGACGATCCCGTAATGCATCTCCTGCCGCCGTTGCCAGAGTGACCGCTCCGGTCCTTCGGGTAGCAATTCGACCATGTCCCGCGCCACCTGCAAGGTCGGCGTCACCGGGATCCCCGCCTTCGCCAACTGCTCGCCGGTCCGCGGGTTGTACTCTGGCGACAGGCTTGTCCCATAGAACGAGGCGTGCTCGATCAGGTCCGCTCCCGCCTCGACCGCGAGCGCGATCGACGCTGGCGCGATGCAGTGCATTGAGACGCGTCGTTCGAAGCCATGCGCGGTCTCGACGATTGCCCGCAACTCGTCGACGGTGAAGCTGGGGTATTGCGCGTAGCTGCCTGGTGTGCCGCCGCCCGCCGCCATCACCTTGACATAGTCCGCTCCCTTGCCCACGACCCGACGTACCATGCGCTGCACGCCGTCGATCCCGTCTACCTCGCCCCCGAAGTGGCGCGTGTGTCCGCCCGTGATCGTCAGCGGCCAGCCGCACGACACGACCCGTGCTCCGCCAGCCAACCTTGCCGCCCGCGCATCCCGCAGGTCAAGCACCGTCGTCCCGCGCCCGCCGCAGTCGCGCACGGTCGTGACACCCGCCCGCAATGACTGCTCGGCGTTGAACGCGGCGCGTAGCGTCAGCGCACCATCCGATTGCGTATCGATCCACGGCACGAACGGCGTGTTGTCGCCCGGTAGCACAAGGTGGACGTGATTGTTGATCAATCCCGGCAGGAGTGTCTGCCCCGGCAGGTCCAGAACCCGATCGTCCGCCTTCCCTGGCTCCTGTTCCGCCGGCGCCACCGCCGCGATCTGCCCTCCCTCGACGACGACCGCAAGGTCCGTCAATGGCTCGCCTCCGAGCCCATCGATCAGCCATTGCGGTTTGAGGACGATCCGCACGCGTGCGCTCCTTCCCGATTGCCCGATTGCCCTACGTTCGAATCTGTTGCCGGGGGTCCAGCACGTCCCGCAGGCCATCTCCCAACAGATTCATCGCCAGGACCGTCACCATGATCGCCAGTCCCGGGAAGGTTGCGATCCACCACTGCTCCCGCAGGAAGTTTCGTCCCTCCGAGAGCATCCGGCCCCACTCTGGCGTCGGCGGCTGACTGCCCAAGCCCAAGAAGCTGAGTGCCGCTGCCCACAAGATCGCCGCCCCGATCCCGAGCGTCGCCACCACGATCACCGGCGCGACGACATTCGGCAGCACATGCCGCCACATGATCGCCGTATCCGAACAGCCGACCACGCGCGCCGCCTCGACGTAGACGTTCTCCTTCGCCGAAAGCACCGACCCTCGCACCAACCTGGCGTACGTCGGCACCGACGAGATCCCGACGGCGATCATCAGGTTGCGCAGGCTCGGCCCGAGGATGCTGACTAATGCCAGGGCCAGCAGAATGCCGGGGAACGCCAGCATCACGTCGATGAACCGCATCAGCGTCGCGTCGACCCATCTGCCGTAATACCCGGACACCAGCCCCACCACCGTGCCTGCCACCACCGCAATCGAAACCGCGACCAACCCCACCAGCAGCGAAATCCGCGCCCCATATAGGACGCGGCTGAAGTTGTCCCGCCCGTACTGATCCGTGCCAAAAAGATGGTCGAACGACGGCCGCTGCAGCGCCTCCCGCGGCGCCACCTCTTCTGGGTCGGCCGGACTGATCACAGGCGCGGCTACGGCGGCGACGACAAGCAGTACGATCACGCTCATTCCCGCGACCGCCAGCTTGTTCCGCGCCACCCGCGCAACCACGCCAGGACGCCGCGCCGAGCCGGCCGCCGCCCCCCGCCCCACCTGCGCCTCAATGCGCCGCGCCTGCTCCACCGCCCCAGCCCCTAACGCCTAACGCCTAGCCATAGCGGATCCGCGGATCCAACACCGCGTATGTCAAATCAACCGCCAGGTTTACGACCACGTACGAGATCGCGATAAACAGGACAATCCCCTGCACCAGCGGAAAATCCTTCTCCAGAATCGCCGAGACGATCAGCCGCCCAACCCCCGGCCGCCCGAAGACTGTCTCGATCACCACCGTCCCGGCCAATAGCTGTCCGAATTGCAATCCGAGGATCGTCACCGTCGGGATCATCGCGTTGCGCAGCGCGTGCCGGAGGATCACGATCGAGCCACGCAGCCCTTTCGCCCGCGCCGTCGTGATGTAGTCTTGACGCAATACTTCGAGCATCGTCGATCGCGTCAGCCGGGCGATGATCGCCGATGCCCCCAATCCCAGCGTCAACGCGGGCAGCACCAGATGGTCAATGCCCCCGCCACCGGTCACCGGAAACCACCGCAACCGCAGCGAAAAGAGGAAAATCAACATCAGCGCGAGCCAGAAACTCGGCATCGAGACCCCGAGGGTCGAGATCACCATCGCGCTCAGGTCGGCCCAGGTGTTCTGCTTCACCGCCGCGACCACGCCGAGCGTGATCCCGATCGACGCCGCCACCGAGAGCCCAGCCAGCGTCAGCACAATCGTCGACGGCAAGTTGTCCTGGATCTCATCTCGAACCGGCCGCTTGCTCCGGATCGAATACCCCAAATCCCCCTGCGCCGCGCCGATCACGAACCGCCCATACTGCTGCGGTAGTGGCTCGTCCAGGTGCAGTTGCGTCTGCAATCGCTCCACCTGCTCGGGGCTCGTCTGGAACTCCCCGAGCATCATCTGGACCGGATCGCCCGGCACCAGATGCAGCATCGCGAAGACCGCGACTGTCACCCCGACCACCACCGGGATCGTCGCGAGCAACCGTTGCAGGAGATACCGTGCCACCCCGTCCCCTGACCGTGCCTCGATCCCAGCCCGCTAAGGCGACGAGTGCCGCACCGTCATTCCGGTATCCGACATTCCGGTATCCGAGCGCAGCACCGTCGTGGGCAGCGTGGCGCGATTCCTCGCCTCTGCTTGGATTTCGGAATGACGGAGGGCGCCCGAAGCTTTTCGCCCGCGTTACTCGCCAATCGCCACATCCCCGAAGAGGGGATAGGTGAACCCGTCGAACGTCAACCCGGTGACCGACGCCTTGCCCGCCCAAATCGAGTATTCGTCGATCAGCGGCGCCGCAACTGCCATTTCGGCCAACCGCTGCTCCAGCGCAAGGTAGAGTGCCCGCCGCGCTTCCGGGTCCGTCTCCGCCCGCCCCGCGACCAATTGCGCGTCGATCTCCGGGTCATTGAGGCAGGCGAAGTTGAAGTTCTTGCCGATCAGGGATGAGTGGAACATGGCGAAGAGCCCGTCGTAGTCCCCCGACCGCAGGAACATCAATGGACCGTGCGTCATGCAGTTGTAGTTGTCCTCGTACCACGGCGCGCGCGCCTGAGCCTTGATCTGACAGTCGAAACCGACGTCGTTCAGATTCGCCTGGATCAGCTGTGCCTCCGGCGGCGCGCCTCCACCGTAGTCGACGGTGTTCAGGATGAAGGTCAGTGCCTCGCCGTCCTTCTCTCGCGTCTCGTCACCCAGCCACCCGGCCTCTTCCAGTAATTGCTTTGCCTGGTCCGGATCGTACGGTTGCGAAAGCGACGGGTCGTCGAGCATCACCTTCGCCAGCATCCCGATCGCAACCTCGCCCGTCCCGGCGAAAACCGTGTCGACCAGCGCCTGCCGGTCGATCGCCAGGCTCACCGCTTGCCGCACCTTCACGTCGTCGGTCGGCGCCAGCGTCGTATTGAGGATCAAGATCCGCGGCAATCCAACCCACGGCACCTTCGTCACCGCGTAGTCGTCACTCTCCTCCAAGCGCGGCAAGTCCTGCGACGGGACGGCCGTAATCAACCGCGTCTCGCCCGTCTCAACCGTCGTCACCCGAGTGCCTGCCTCGGGGATGAACTTGAAGACGATTCGCTCAACCAGCGGCGGACCTTCGCGGTCGCTCCAGGGCGCGGTCCGGTTGTACTCGTCGTTGCGGACAATGGTGACGTGGTCCTTGGCGACGTATTCCTCGACCTTGAACGGTCCACTGGCGACGATCCGCGTCCCGAACTCATCGCCCAGATCCTGGACGGCTTGCGGGGAGACCATGCCCAGCGTCCCGCCCGCCGCATAGGTCAGGAACGGCACAAACGAGTTCTCGAAGTTCACCCGCGCCGTGAACTCGTCGACCACGTCTGTCCCGGTGTAGCCCGACAGCGCCGCCAATGCGCCGCCCGCCGTGAAGTTCGGATCGACAATCCGGTCGAAGTTCCATTTCACCGTTTCGGCGTTGAACGGCTCTCCGTCGTGGAACGTCACGCCCTGTCGCAGCGTGAAGGTAAAGGACTTCCCGTCCGGACTCGCCTCCCACGACTCTGCCAACCACGGTTTCAATTCTCGTTCCGGTGTCAGGAAGAGAAGACACTCGGTGACGGAGGAGGTGATTTGGTAGGTGACCGCGCTTGGCGAGGCGTGCGGATCGAGCGTCGGGGGCTCCTGATCGAGCCCGACGATGAGCTCGCCCCCCTCCTGGAAACGCGCCGCCGCCGGTCCCGCGACCCGGCCTGGCGCGGCCATTGCGCCGCCGCGCGCCATCGGCAGCGCCGCCATCAGTGGCAGCGACCCCGCTGCCCCAGCCAACTTGAGGATTGATCGCCGGGACAGGAACGCACCGTGACCGGCCGCAACGTTCGTCATCCTGAACCTCCCTCTGTTCGCCTTCGACCGCCTGGACCCCTCGCGAGGCCGTGAAGCGAAACTCAACGATGAGTGATTGACCCGATGTACGCGGCGAGAGACCAAACTGGACCCCGAGCCGCGCCATCTTATCACCGGACTTACACGAGTGCTTCAACTGAGTAAACATGCCGGGCGATCCTGTTGGAGGCCCAGTCGTCGATGCGCCAGTCTGGGCACGTGCCGCCTAGCGCCAGACCCGCCGCATCACCTCCAGCTTCTCGTCGCTCAGATACCCGTACCGCTGCACCCAGCAACCCGGCGCGTTACTGGCAAGCACCGCCTCCAAATGCCGCTCAAACTCGTCGACCGGACGGTAGCTGTGAGCATACGCTAGGCATGGCGCCCCGTCCCCCGCCAGCGCCACCGCCTGGTTCACCTTCCGCGTCAGTGCCTCCGGCGTGATCGGATGCGGTTCGTCCGGCCGCGGCATGCCGTAGGCGGTGAGTGTCCGCCGATGTTCCTGGGCCGGTGCGAGAAGATCGAGCGCCGCCGTCACCGCTCGCAGCACCTCTATCTCATCCAGTCCAGGGTTCCACGCCAGCAACGTCTCGCCCCACCACCGCGTCATCATCGGCCAGTGAAACGTGAAGAGCTTGCACCGCGTCTCCTGGCAGACCCGGCTCACTTCTCGATAATCCATCCCGGTGATTCGGCTCCACGGCGGCGCAAACCCGTTCACCCCCAGCCCAACCCCGGTCGCACCCGCCGCGTCCATCACCTGCCGCAGCTCCGCCACCGCCGCGCGGGCCGTCGCCGCCTTGAAGCGCAACAACTCGCCGAATCCGCTGGCGCGCACCGCCCCATCGCCAACGACGAACGGCCAATCGGCCGCGTCGCTCGCCCGTCGCAAATCGGCGGGCGTCAACCGGTGCAGCCGGTCCCAGACGGCGAGCGTGTCGCGCTCCATCGCCGCCCAGTCGTACCCCGCCGCCTCCGCCGCCGCCCGGCAGTGATCGCAGAAACACACGAAGCAATCTTCGAGAAAGTAGGTCGTGTACTCGACCCAATCGACAAAGACCCCATCGACGTCGCCGTAGTGCTTGATCGCCTCCCGCATCCTCGCCCGCCCGAGCACCCGCACCCCCGGGTTGTTCAGGCAGCCATGCCCCGCCACAACCCGCTCGCCCACCGACCCATCCACCCGCCGCGGCCGGTCCGCCGCGTTCCCCGTTCCCCGCGCCGAGCCGACCGACTGCCCGCCCGGCGCCCCCGGCAAGATGTACGGGCTGATCTGCACCTCGACCTTCAGCCCGCGTCGCCGCGCCCCGTCGATGATCCGCCGCGGGATGTCCTCCCGCACGTCCGGCGGCGCCACCGGCGGCGACGGGAACGGCACGTCCGCCCAGATGGCCGGGTCCGCCTCGTGTGGGCTGTAGTACCGAATCCAGAGCTCCCGTTCCCCCCAGAGCGGCCGGTCGAGTAGACGCGCGTGCCCATCGACGTCCCCCGGCGGTTCCCGCGTGCCTTCTCCCGGTTGCGCGCGGGCCATCACCCCCAACGTTGGCGAGATCGCCGTGGCGCCCGCCCGCTGGATGTTGTCCAACACCGGATCGAGCCCTTCGTACTGAACTTCGGCCGACGTCAATACCACGCCCAGCGGCCGTGCCGTCGCCATCGCTGCCCCTCCTCCGCTCCGCGCCCACGATCGACCGCGATGCGGCATCCTATCAGCGAAGCGGCCGGCGCACGCGGCAACGGCGGCACGCACCTCGCGGTTCGTTCCCCGAAGGGTGCGTCGCCCAAACCTATTCGATCAGTGGTCAGGAGGATTCCGATGGATGTCCAAACTGTCTTGAGCCAGGCCCGCGATGCCATCACCGTCAAGCGCGTCTTCGGCGACCCGATCGAGCGCAACGGCCTCACCGTCATCCCGGTCGCCAAGGTCGGCGGCGGTGGCGGTGGCGGCGGCAGCAAGGACGGCGATAGCGGCGGCGGCTTCGGCGTCCGCGCCACGCCCGCCGGCGCCTACGTCATCAAAGGCGACTCCGTCCGCTGGGAACCCGCCCTCGACCTCAACCGCGTCATCCTCGGCGGCCAGCTCGTCGCCATCGCCCTCTTCCTGGTCGTCCGCTCGATTCTCCGCGCCCGCTCCTCCGACTAGCTTCCCCGTCATGCTGACCGACGGGAAGCACCCCCGGCGAAGCCGCCCCCGTCGTCATGCTGAGGGAACGAAGCATCCCCGCGCGAAGCGCCCCGCCGTGCTCCCCCAGGATTGGGGGCGGGGGGCCGACCGGCTGCGACGGGGGATGCTTCGCCCGCGGGCTCGGCATGACGAGGAGAAGGGCATCTCTCCCCCGCTCTCGCGCACGGGAGAGAAGCTGGGGGGTGAGGGCTGTTCTAGCTGAGAGCTGACGGCTGACGGCTGACGGCTGATAGCTCGTCCGCTACCGTCCCAACACCGCCAAACCGTCGAGCGACTCGTCGAGCAAAGCCGCGAGGTTCGCCTTGCCGTCGCTCATGGCCCAGGTTTGGATGGCGACCCGCAGCGCCGCGAAGGCCGCCGCCGCCGCCGCCTGCACAATCAACCGGCCGCCGTCTCCCCCAAGGCGCTGGCCGATCACCGCCGCCAGCATCGCCTCGGCTTCTGCAAAGTGATACCACATCTGGACGCTGAGCTCCGGCGTCTGAAACATCAGCTTGGTCCGCAGCAGCATCGCCTCGGTCTCGGCGCTGTCCATCGGCGGTAGCGCCGACCGCATCGCCGCCCGAATCGATTCGACGATCGGCTCCGTCGTCGGCCGCGCCAGGAAGACGTCGAGGAAGCGCCGGTCGTACGGGTCCTTGACGAGGACTTCTTCCTTCGTCGAGAAGTACCGGAAAAAGGTGCGCGGCGAGACACCGGCCGCCTCGGCGATCTCTTCGATCGTCGTCGCCTCATACCCACGCTCCAGGAACAACCGCAGCGCCTGCTCCTGCAACGCCTGCTTCGTCTGCTGCTTCTTGCGTTCGCGCAACGACGTGTCGATCACCCTCATTCCTCCACACCCATTGTACCGAATCCCGACATAGCGTCATTCATTGCCAAATGACAGTAATTGACAAATGTCAGTCGATGCCATATAGTCGATTGGCGGCGGTTATTGGCAGGGGTTCCGCACTGTTCCTCCCTCCTATGTCACAGACGGCCGGGCTGTCTTGTCTCAGGTTCCATAGACAGACCGCTGTCTCGATTCAAATGTCAGAGACAGACGTGGGAACGACCGTCAACCAACGGATTGGCAGAGTTCTCTGATCCAAGAGAGGCCATTTGGCTTCAGATTCGAGGGAGGTCTTGGTGTCGACGTTGCTCTATCGATTGGGTTCGTGGTCCGCGCGCCACGGCTGGCGCGTCGTCCTTAGCTGGCTACTCCTCGTCGTCGCCGTCACCGCCTTGGCCCGCGCCGCCGGCGGCGAGTTGAGCGACGACCTCTCCATTCCCGGCACCGAAACGCAACAAGCCACCGATCTGCTGGAGGAGCGCTTCGCCGCCTTCGCCGGCGGCAGCGCCACCGTCGTCTTCCACGTCGAGGAGGGCGTCACCGACCCGGCCGCCGTCCCGGTCATCGAGGCGACACTGGAACGGGTTCGCACCCTCCCCCACGTCGTCAGCGTCAGCAACCCGCTGGCGCCGGAGTCGGCCGCCCAGGTCTCGGCCGACGGCGCCATCGCCTACGCCAACGTCTACTACGACATCCCGGCCATCGAGGTCGGCCCCGACGGTCTCGATGCCCTGGTGGAGGCGCTGGAACTGGCCAACGCCGCCGGCATCCAGGCCGAAGCGGGCGGCGAGGTGCCCTCGTCCAACACGGAGGTCGAAAACTCCGGCACCGAGATCTTCGGCATCGGCATGGCGATCATCATCCTGCTCGTCGCATTCGGCTCCGTCATCGCGATGGGCCTGCCGATCGGCGTCGCCATCGCCTGCCTGGCGGTCGGTTTGGCGGCGGTCGACCTCGTCGCCGGTCTGATCAACATCTCGACCGTCGCCCCGATCGTCGCCACCATGATCGGTCTTGGCGTCGGCATCGACTACGCCCTCTTCGTCGTCACCCGTTACCGCGAGAACCTGCACGGCGGCATGGCGGTCCACGCGGCCGCCGGCCGCGCCAACGCCACCGCCGGCCAAGCGGTCCTCTTCGCCGGCGGCACCGTCG
>JBOGUE010000721.1:0-8349 GCA_050695955.1 Thermomicrobiales bacterium
ATGACGACGTGCGGCTGATCGACCTCACCGTCCCCTGGCAGGATCTCGACCACCAGGAGCTCGTCGCGCGGATCACGGCCACCTTCCGCGCGCTCCCCGCCAAGTCGCGCCGCCTCCTCTATTGGCGAGAGGTTGAGGGCTTGTCACCCACGACCATTGCCGAGCGGCTCGGGACGTCGCCCGGCGTCGTCGCCACCGGACTAACCCGCGCCCGCGCCCGATTTCGGAGAGAATACTTGCGGCTCCACCGCGCGGGCGTGCTCGACCCGACAGAAGAGATCTTCGACGACCCCACCTCGCTCCTTGCCTGTGATCCCCTCACACCCGCGGCCGACATGCTCGGCGCCGTCCACAGCCGCGTCCGCACCTATTTCGACCAGATCGCCCCGTCTTGGGAGTCCTACGTCGCCACCGCCTACGAGACCCACCTCGCCACACGCCTCGGTCACCTCCTCCCCTGGCGCCCCGGTATGCGTGTCCTCGACGTCGGCACCGGCACCGGCTACTTGGCACGGATACTCGCCCCATCGGTCGGCGAGGTGATCGGCGTCGACGTCTCGCCCGGCATGTTGCGCCAGGCCGGCGAGCGGTCGCCGGTCCGCGACCACCCCAACCTCGTCCTGCGCGAGGGCACGGCCGAACGCCTGCCGGTCGAAACCGGTGCCGGCGACGTCGTTCTCTGCCACATGCTGATGCACCACGTCGTCAGCCCGCGCCAGGTGCTACGCGAGTTACGCCGCGTCGTCCGGCCCGGCGGCGCTCTCGTCATCGTCGACGCCGACCGCCACGACCTCCCCTGGACCATCGCCGAGTTCGGCGATGTTCACAAAGGGACCGATCGCCGCCGTCTCCAGCGTCATCTCCCGTTGGCGGGATTCGCCGTCGAGCGCGTCGAGGATGCCGGCATCTCCGATTCCGGGGCGACCGTCGGCCGCCCCGCCGTTTTCACCAACTTTCTCCTGCTCGGGCGAGCCGATCGCGCATGACCGCACCGGAAAACGCATCCACGCCCGCCGAGCATCGACTGACGCGAGTCCTCGGCCTGCGCGAGGCGGTCGCACTCGGCGTCGGCGGCACAATTGGCGGCGGCATCTTCGTCCTTGTCGGCGCGGCCGCCGGCGAGGCGGGACCGGGCGCGCTCCTTTCCTTCGGGCTCGCCTTCCTCGCCTCGCTCCTGATCGCCTTGCCCTACGCCGAGCTTGCTTGTCGCTTTCCCCTTGCCGGTGGCGGCTACGCCGTCGCCCACGCCGTCCTCGGCCGCCGCTGGGGATTCCTCATGGGCTGGGGCTATTGGGGCGCCTACCTGGCCGTCAGCGGCTACGTCACCCTCGGCTTCGGCGGCTACCTCGACAACCTTATCGGCCTCCCGACCGCCGTCGGCGCGGTGGCGCTGGTCACAAGTTGCACCGCCGTCAACCTTGCCGGCGTCCGCCTCTCCGCCCGCGTCCAGGCACTCGTTGTTCTTCTCGCTGCCGCCGCCCTCCTCGGCTTCGGCCTCCTTGGGCTGCCGCACGTCGAGCTCGACCGCTTCACGCCCGCCTTCCCTCAGGGACCCAGCGGCGTGCTGACCGGCGCCTTGCTGGCTTTCCTCGCCTTCGGTGGCTTCGACATGGTCGCCGCCGCGGGGGAGGAGATCGCCGAACCGGACCGCAACCTCCCCTTGGCCATCCTCCTAACCCTGGTCGCCGTCCTTGGGCTCTACCTCCTCGTCGCTATCGTCGCCCTCGGCGTCCTGCCCTGGAACCAGCTCGGCGCATCCTCCGCCCCCCTCTCCGACGCCGCCTCGGAATTTGCCGGCGGGACCGGGCGCACCGGCGTCGCCGTCGCCGCCCTGCTCACGACCGCCGCCACCGCCAACGCCGTCCTCGTCGTCACCTCCCGCATCGCCTTCGCTATGGCCCGCGACGGCCTCCTTCCGTCCGCCGTCGCTCGGGTCGATCCGCGCACCGGGGCCACCCGCGTCGCGATCCTGCTCAGCGGCGCCTTATTGGCCGCCGTTGCTCTCGCCGGCTCAATCGACCTCGCCGCCACCACCGGCGGATTCCTCTACGTCCTCCACTTCATCGTCCCGCTCGCCGCCCTCATCCTCCTCCGCCGCCGCGACCCCTCCCGCCCCGCCTTCCGCACACCCCTCCCCGCCCTCGTCCTCCCCATCGCCCTCGCCGCCTCCCTCGCCCTCCTCCTCGCCAGCGGCCGCACCGGCATCTTGCTCGGTTGCGCCTGGCTCGCGGTCGGCCTCGCCGCCCATGCCGCGATCACCCGTCGATCCCGGCATCCGAACACAATCGATCGGTCGCACAACGATTGACGCTCCATACGCGCAATGCTCGGGTAAAGAGACAATACGTAGCGTAGCGAATGGGCACGCGTGCGATTCCGGCGCCGGCGCCCGCGTCGCGAGCCCCGAATCCGATCATCAAACCCGTGGCGATGGAAGCAGCGTCTGCCGCGGCGGGATCTGTTGCGCCGGCGGGGCGTTCTGCGACGTCACCGGCCAGATCGTCGACGGCCCCTAACCGGGCGCGGCCGAACCGCGTGCCGGTTGATCGAGCGCCGGCGCTTGCCACGAGGGCCTTGCCTATGTGGGCGCCCTATCTGGTCCCGGCACGCGCTTACTTACTTACTTACTTACTTACTTACCTACCTAGGAACTCGACCCCAACCCCGCGATGAACTCCTCGATCGGGATCGCCGGCATCGAGGTGATCCGGATGGTGCCGCGGGAGGCGAGTTCGGCCGAGAGGCGAGCGATGGCCAGGGTGTCCGCCGCTTCGACGACGTTGACGAAGTCATACGGTCCCAGCACCGCCCACTGGTCGAGGACCTTGACGCCCAGCCGCTCGATCTCGGCGTTGACCTCCCGGATCCGCCCCGGATCGTGCCGGATCGTCTTCGCCCCCTCGTCGGTCAGCGTGGAGAGCAAGACAAAGATCGCCATTGCCGTTCCTCCTCGTCTATCCCACCAGTTCGCCAATCCACCCATGGATAATGGAACCTGATGCGTGCCCATCTTACACCCGGACTTCTGCACACCCGACCCGCCTGACTAAGGAGACCAATGCGCAAACCGGACCTCGACCCACGATTGATTCACGAGCTCGCCGTCCGCGCCCTCTCCCACGCCGACGGACTCGTCATCGAACGTACATCCAGCGGCGGTTCCACCCAGGTCTACCGCATCCGGCGCGGCTCAGAGACCTTCTACCTCCGCGTCGCCGAAACGACGGAGGTCGGCCACCTCGGCCAAGAGGCGTTGGTCCACCGCCTCCTCCGCGAGCGGGGCGCCAGGGTGCCGGAGGTCATCCACTACGACCCCTTCGACGAGGCGCTCGGTCGCTCCTTTATGGTGACGACCGAGATCCCCGGCCATCCCCTTTCAGACGCCAACGCGATGACACACGCACCCGCCGTCCTCGTCGCAGCGGGCCGCGATCTCGCCATCGTCAACAGCCTGGCCGTCGCCGGCTTCGGCTGGGTCACCTCGGACCCGTCGCCATCGCGTCTAACGGCGGAGCAACCATCCCACCGCGCCTTCGTCTTCGAGCACTTCGAGGAGGATCTTTCCCGGCTGATCGACGGCTTTCTCAGGCCCGAAGAGACCGCAACGATCCGTGCGATTATCGCCCGCCACGACGCTCGGCTCGACGTCGAGCACGCCCACCTCGCCCACGGCGATTTCGACGTCAGCCACGTCTACCACCACCACGGCCGCTACACCGGCATCATCGACTTCGGCGAGATCCGCAGCGCCGACCGCCTTTACGACCTCGGGCACTACGACGCCCACGACGGCCAAACCCTGTCCGCCCTCACCCTGAATCACCTCCTCCAAGGCTACCGGGACGTCGTGCAGCTCACTGGCGAGGACGAAATACACGTCCATCTCTGGGCTCTGCTCATCGCCCTGCGCCGGCTCGCCATCGCTGCTGACCGTCCAGCGCTCAAATACCCGCGCCATCTCGTCGCCGCAATCCGCCGCGCCATCGCCACCCTGCGCCTATAGAATGCACCACTCGATCATTCCGATCGCCCACCCCCGTCATTCCGATCGCAGAGAGGAATCCCGCCCCCAAAACATGAACCGGAGTCCGGGACGATTCCTCGCGGCGGCTCGGCATGACGGACCTTCATAGATGAGCCGTAGCCGTAGTGCAAAGAAGGGAATGCAGATGCAGCGTATCCAACGTGACGAACTCACCTACCACTTCTCGGCCGCCACCCCGCCCGTGGCGACCATCCGGCCCGGCGAGGCGCTGACGATCGAGACCCACGACACCTCGACCGACCGCATCCACAAAGCGGAGGACATCCCAGCCTTTGTCGCCGTGCGCGACCCGAAGAAGGTCAACCCGGCCGGCGGCCCGATCTTTGTCGAGGGCGCCGCGCCGGGCGACGAGTTGGTCGTCGAGATCCTCGACGTCCGTCTCGGCCCGCTCGGTTTCACCCGTGCCCTCACCGGCGCTGGGGTCATCCAGGACGGGATCGAGGCGCACGGCGGCGTCATGGTCCGTGTCGAGGGCGATGACCTCATCTTCGGCGACAAGCTCCGATTCCCCGCCCGCCCCATGGTCGGCGTCATCGGCGTTGCCCCGGCCGACGGCATCGTCTACACCGCCCACCCCGGCCCGATCGGTAGCAACCTCGATGTCAACGCGATCACCACCGGCGCGACCGTCCACCTCCCCGTCCACGTCCCCGGCGCCTTGCTCGCCATCGGCGATCTGCACGCCTCGATGGGCGACGGCGAGGTCTGCGGCACCGGCGTCGAGATCAGCGGTGAGGTCGATGTCCGCGTCGACCTCGTCAAAGGCGCAAACCTCGCCCGCCCGTGGGTCGAAACGCCCGAGAGCTGGGTCACCATCGGCATCGGCCCCACCCTCGAAGACGCCGTCCACGACGCCGTCGAAGCCCTGACCCTCATGCTCCTGGACCGCTTCCCGCTCACCCGCACCGAGGCCTTCCTCCTCGTCAGCGCCCGCGGCGATGTCCGCATCGGCCAATGCGCCCGCATCCCCGGCTGCGACGCCACCGTCTACGCTACCTTCTCCAAAAACGTGCAAGCGGTCAGCCATTAGCCGTCAGACGTCTGCAACGTCCCGCCGAGCCACGTCCCCTCATTGTCATGCCGAGCGTCGGAGTCCCGGAGTCCCGGAGTCCGTCGAGGCCTCTGCCTCTGATGCGAGACGCCGCTCGCCAGAGCCAGATCCTTCGACGTCGCTCCGGAAGACGGATGGGAGAACACGGGGCGACAACGAGGCGTGTTCGGCCTCCAGCACGTGGCAAACATACCAGTGAGGATCACTGTCACCGGACGCCGCGCGCGCCGGCGACGTGTGCCACGACCCGGACCGCGGCCTCGCGTTCCTCGCCTAGCGGCTCGTCGCTATAGCGATAATCGTGCTTGCGAGCCACCTCACCCAGGTGGCTCGCCAGTTGCTCCTGCCGGCTCACCGCGTGGTCCCGTAGCGTCTCAAAGACCGCCGCGGTCGGCGCGGCCCGCAGCGCCTCCCGCAGATGGGGCAAGCACACGCCCGGCGACTCGGCATACGCCACCTGAAAATCGCGCTGTCGCAGCGAATCCGTCAGCGTGGCCACGAGAACCCGTGTCTCTTCGGTCTGCCTTTGGCACGCCAGGCAGTCGCCGGATGGAACCAACCCGGCCACGGCGCCATCTTCGTCGCGCCGCGCCGCCAACCGGGGCAGGTTTCCGCGAAGACCCGACCGTTGGTACCGCAGCGCCCTCAGCGAAACTGTCACGTCGGCGACAACGTCCTTGTAGATAAGCGCCGTGCCCAGGACGTGCGCCAACTTCAGCCATTGGTGGCTGTGCCGATTGCAGAACCCGAACGCGGCCCGCGTCCGCGCCCGCACCCCCGTGTCGTTGACTCCCTCGTAGTTGATACCCTCTAGGAAGCGATGCACCGCCGCCAGCGAAAGGCGACAAACTGGACAACCCTCTTGGGCGAAAGCGTCGAGCAGTTCGAAGTACGTCGTTGTGTGGCTCATCTGACACCTGCGTCACTGAGGGGCGGGTGGGCCACAAAAAAAACGGCTGCTACCGTCCCGGCCCGATCGGGAACGTAGAAGCCATCAGCGGTTCCGCGGTTCGCCGGCGGCGCCGGCGGGCGAGCCTCATCACCCTTTCAACTATCCGCAAGGGTACGCTATTTGGCGGTTCGCTATACTTCTGTCAGCGATGGTGTCCGCCCGGTATCGCGTGCCCGCGATCCAAACCGCTCGCCGTTCGAGCTGATGACCCCTACCGGCGGCGCGGCAACGCACACGCATGACGGGAGGGGAATCGCGTGGAATTTCTTTGGGTCGGCGTCGGCGGATTCGCGGGCGCGAACGCGCGCTACATCGTCGGCACGTTCGTCGGCGGCCGAATCGGCACCGCATTTCCCTACGGCACCTTCTTGGTGAACGTCGCCGGCTCCCTCGCCATCGGCGTCATCCTGACCCTGCTCACCGAGGTCCTGATCACCGACCCGCTCTGGCGACGCCTCGTCGTCGTCGGCTTCCTCGGTGGCTTCACCACCTTCAGCAGCTTCACCTACGAAGCGATCGCCCTCATCGAAGAAGGCGCCTGGGGCCAGGCACTCTCGTATGTGGTTGGGAGTAATCTGCTTGGGTTGGCCGCCTGCGCCGCCGGGGTCGTCGCGGCCCGCGCCATCGGGAGGATCGGCTGATGGACCGGACGGAGATCAACGGCCGCGGCATCCGCGTCCGCGCCTATTTCGGCGAGCGGGACCGCCACCACGGCGAGCCGCTCTGGAGCGCCCTCCTCCAATTCCTCCGCCGCGCCGGCGCCGCCGGCGGCACAATCACCCGCGGCGTCGCCGGCTATGGCGCGCACAGCAAAATCCACGCGGCCTCATTAGTCGACCTCTCCGCCGACTTACCTTTGGTTCTTGAGTGGATCGACACCGAGGAGCGCGTGGAGCGACTGTTGCCGGAACTGGAAGTGATGCTCCAGGGCGGCCTCATCACCACCGACCCAGTGACGATTGTGCGCTACCAGCCGCACTCGGACCGAACATAAGCGGGCAGCTACACCGACGACGCCATCATCCACATCGAAGACGGCGGCTTGAGCCAGGCCCGCACCTACATCCTTGGCAACAAGCTCATCGGCTTGACCACCCGCGGTGCCGGGATCGCGTTGGTATACGCGGTTGAGTGGTAGCTCTGCGCGCTGTATTCCCGGTATTCCGCTCACGACGCGCCGTTGCTCATGTGGAGCCGATTAACGAGGACTGCCGAGCGGCCCTATCTCGCCTAATCCCAGTTCATTAAGTATGGCAAGAACTTCATCACGCAGGCGAGGAATCTCTTCCTGGATGACTGTCCACACTCGATCGAGATTGATCTTGTCATACTGATGAATCACTCGATCGCGCATCCGGGCTGCCCCAATCCACTCGACTTCTGGATGTCCTAAGCGAAATGTTGGTGAAAGACGTTTGACCGCTTCGCCGACGACGAGTATCTGAAAGAGCACCGCATACTGGGTTTTGCGATCCGCCGATAGGTCTTCGGCCGTCATCCCATCCGTGAACTCAATGATCGTTCGGGCGGCTTGCACGATATCGAGGAGGGCAGCATGGTCTCGCTTTGGGTCATGCGGCAGCATAGATACGCTCCGCCGTGCCCAGGATCTCTTGACGACGAATCCAATTGTGACTCTGTTCAACGGACTTGCGTTCGATCAGATCGACGTCTCGCCCGAGAATCTCCTTCAATTCGTCATCCATCGTCACTAAATCAAACAGGCTCCACGGCGCATCCGGCGCAAAGGTCGCCAGCAGATCGACGTCGCTCTCCGGCCCGAAGTCGTCCCGCAGCGCCGACCCGAACAGCGCCAGCTCGGTGATCTGCCACCGCCGGCAAAACGCGGCGATCTTCTCCATCGGCAGATCGAGCTTTGTCGTCGCTATGGCAGACCTCCATGTCGCCAACTATCTTACCGCCGAACCCCGAACCCCGAACCCCGAACCCCGAACCCCGAACCCCGAACCCCGAACCCCTATCGCCTCTCGCCGTACCCCCGCGGCAAAAACCGCCCCGTTCCCGGCGAGGCCGGCAGGTACGGCTCGCCGCCGCCCGTTTCGTCGTAGATCGTCTGCCCGCGGCGAATCGTCTTGCGCACCCGGCCGGTGATCGTCTTCCCCTCGAACGGCGTCCACTTCTGCTTGTGCTGCATCTCTTCGCCGCGCGCCGCCCACTCCCGTTGGGGATCGAAGAGGACGACGTCGGCGTCGGCCCCGAGCGCAATCGTCCCCTTGCGTGGGTAGAGACCAAAGATCTGCGCCGGGTTCGTCGCCATCTGGCGCACGAATTGCGTCGGCG
>JBOGUE010000722.1:0-3875 GCA_050695955.1 Thermomicrobiales bacterium
GAAGATGAGGAAGACGAGGGGTACCCAGTCGCGCAAGAAGGCGACAGCGCGGCCGAGGACGACGGCGCCGATCAGGAGCGGGATGAGCCAGAGGTCCGGCGTTAGCGAGACGTTGAGCCACGCCTTCAGTCCGGCGGCGAAGAGCATGTAGGCGACGAAGAGCGCGATGACCAATGACCGGTACGATTGCCGGACCTGGGCCTCGCGAGCGGCGGTGTCGTTGGTGGTCTCCGAGCGGTCGCGCTCGACTTCGAGGGCGGAGCGCCGATCGTCGAGCGCCCCGCGGCGCGTCACTATCATGAAAAGAACGCTAACCGTCGGCGGCGCTCAGCGTCAAGTCACGGACCCCGACCAGGCGTCGGGATCGTCCGATATCTCGGCTGGCGTCACCGGCGTGCCGTCGCTCCATGCTCCATTCCCCCATCCATTGCTGAAACGGCGTGCCTCCAAGGGATTCGTCGCATCCGACGGCCTCGAAGGCGCACGCGGCGAGGCCGTCGAACAACTTCCACGTGCCGTACCAGTCAAACGCATCGAGCGTGCCAAGGGCCTGCTTGCCCCGACGGAGACGGCGGCGGCGTATCATGCCGCGGTTCTGGGCGAATGGAATGGGTTGGGAGAGGGGAACGAGCGTGGCGACCGTTGCTGGGGAAGCGTCCGAGGAGCTTGCGCCCGCGGACGATTCCATAGCTAAGGACGCCGATACCACGTTGGCCGCTCCGTCCGGCGGGGGCCCACCGGCTCGGGGCAGCGCGTTGAGTGCCTTTCAGTCCCGTCCGTTTGCCCTCTTTTGGTCAACCATCGTCCTCAGCTTGACCGGGGTCTGGGTGCGGATCACGGCGCAGGGGTGGTTGGTCTACGACCTCACCGAGGACAGCTTTCTCTTGGGCCTGGCGAGTTTCTTCAATGCGGCGCCGGTCTTGATCTTCTCGCCGGTGGCCGGGGCGGTGCTCGATCGGGTCGATCGCCGGCGGGTGCTCCTCGGCGTCCAGCTCGTCACCTGCACGATGATGTTGTTGCTGGCGACGCTGGTCGTGACCGACGTGGTGCGCGTGTGGCACATCATGGCGATCGCGGTGGTAGTCGGGTCGGCCTCGGCGTTCGATTGGCCGGCGCGGCTGTCGCTGGTGCCGACGCTCGTGTCGCGACACCAGTTGCAGAGCGCCGTCGCGCTCAATGCCGCCGCCTTCAACGCCTCGCGCATCGTGGGACCGGTCGTCGGCGGTGTTCTGATCGGCACGGTTGGCGTCGGCCTGTGCTTCTTTCTCAACGCGGCGTTGTACGTGCCGTTCGTGTTGGTGCTGGCGACGCTCTCCCTCGACCGCGCCCTGCCGGCGGCGACGCACGCGACGAGCGCGTTCAGTAACTTAGTCGACGGGTATCGCTACATCTGGCGCACGCCGACGATCCGCGGTCTCCTCTCGATCGACATCATCCCGTTGGCCTTCGGCATCAGCTACATCACGCTAGCGCCGGCCGTCGCCCGCGAGGAGCTTGACCTCGGCGGTCGGGGCTTGGGTGCGCTGCTGGCCGCGAACGGCGCCGGCTCGCTGGCGGGGACGATGCTGGTGGCGCTGCTGAGCGGGATGCGCCGGCGCGGGTTGATCGTAATCGCCGGCATCGCGTGCTTCGGCGTCGGGGTGGTAGTGTTTGGATTGTCGGGCAACGTCTACCTCTCGATGGCGCTCATGCTCTGCCTGGGCATGGTGGCCGCATTCTACGGCACGATGAACGACACGCTCATTCAGACGAATGTGGACGATGGGTATCGCGGCCGCGTCCTCGCCGTGTATTCGATGTTCTGGGGTCTGACGCCAATCGGCTCACTCGAAGCCGGCTTTCTGGCAAATCAACTCGGCGTCGGGACGGCGCTGGTCATCAACGGCATGTTGGTGCTGTGCTATGTCCCGATTCTCTTGCGCTTCACGCCGGTGCGAAGGATCGAATGACACGAGGATACCGTTCTCCGAATTGACCACCGTGGGCATCGGACGGCGCCAGGGAGTGAACCCCGGAATTCCCGGGCACAGTGACGGATGTCGGATGAATCCGACTGGCCAGGGGAACGCAATAGAGGTAAGGGTCGGCGGGCTGATGCATGACTATCGGGATATGTCGTGCTCGTGGGTGCGTGGGCGATTGCATGTAGGTAGAATGTAGACTGAGGGATATGGTCGGCGTTGTGCCATCAACCTGCCTCGTGGTCGTCGCCGGAGGGCCGACCGGCGCTGCCACGGACGCGGTCGGATTCGCGGTACACTCATTTCTTGAACAAGCCTCCATTGCGGGTGCGCGGTCGATTGTTGTCGTTGCCGGTTCGGTTGCGGTGGCGAGCGAGCGGAACGGACCCGTGCGCCAGATCGCGACTCTGCTGGCGGGTGGTGGCCGATCGGTTCGCATCGTTGCGCCGCCGCGTCTAGCGGGCGCGATTCAACGTTCGGTTGATCGGTCCCGATGGACGACGAAGCGATTGTCTACTGACGGCGGTCGGCTCGATGCGGTTCCTATACTGACCACGATCGCGGAAGCCGGCGAGCTCATCATGATCAATGTGCTGCCGGCAACGACGGACCGCGCCTCGCCGGTGATCGGCGTCTGGTCTCGCTTCGTGCCATTGCAGTTGCGCCTCGGCGCGCTTGCGTCCGGGCCGCGGGAAGGGCTGGCGGCAGAGATTGCGCTCGCCTTTCGGCCGGCGCTCGTCGTGCTGGCGGGCGAGGTTCGTGGTATCGCCGTTGCCGTTGCGACGGTCGATCAGGTTGCGGCCGAACTCTTCGGGCTCGCCTTTGCCGCGGTCGGGCGCGACGAACTTGATCCGGCAACCGCGATTGGACCCTGGGAGGACCCACTCGTTCAGCGCGCCACGGAGCTGGGTCTGGGCGTTGCTATGCCGTCGGAAATAATCGTGCGTTCGTCTTGGCTGGGGCTTGCTGGCGACGACCGCGACGTGTTCGAGGAGCTGCTTGGCGGCGTCACTTCTGCCTTGGACATCGCCGGCCAGTTCCCCGATCCGTAGTCGCCACTGATCCTGTTGGCGGCGGTGGCACGGCGTTCGCGAGCGCGCTTATCCAGCTTGACAAGGGTGCCCTTACAGGGCATAGTCACATTCTGTATGAAGAACTAAGCTTTCGGTTTGTGAGCCTCCCGCAATGACCTGCACGACCTACCATCTGCCACACGATTGCCTGACCATTGCCCCCGCGTTCGACCGCGTCGCCGCGCTAGACCGGTTGGCCGTGGTCGCGGCGATTGGCAATACACCGCTGATGCGGCTGGATCGCTTCGCCGCCGACCGGGGATTGCCGTCCTCTGTCGAGCTCTGGTTGAAGGCCGAGTGGGGCAACCCCGGCGGGTCGGTGAAAGATCGGCCGGCGCTGGCGATCGTCCGCGACGCGTTGCGGCGCGGTCGACTGGGGGATGGGCAGGTCTTGCTCGACGCGACCTCCGGCAACACCGGGATTGCCTACGCGATGCTCGGCGCGGCGCTGGATATCCCGGTTGAGCTGGTTGTGCCCGGCAGCGCCTCCGACGAACGCAAACGCATTCTCGCCGCCTACGGCGCGACGGTGATCATCAGCGACCCGTACGACGGGTCGGACGGCGCTATTCGTGAGGCGCACTCCCGCGCGGCCATGTCCCCCGATCGCTATTACTACGCCGACCAGTACAACAACCGCGCCAACCCGGCGGCGCACGAACGGACGACCGGTCCCGAGTTGTGGCAGCAGACCGCGGGGCGGATCACGCATCTCGTCGCGGGGCTGGGCACCACGGGCACCCTGATCGGCGCGGGCCGGTTCCTCAAAGCAAAGAAACCGTCAATCGCCCTCGCCGGCGTCCAACCGGCCGAGTCGTTTCATGGCATCGAAGGCTTGAAG